>JAFPUX010000220.1 GCA_017413145.1 Kiritimatiellia bacterium
ACGAAAAACCTCGACGCGGTAGGTGACGGACGTGCGGCCGATGCGCTTCCTGTTTGCCTCGAATCGCAGGACGGAGTTGGGGTGGACGCTCTTGTGGAACGTCACCTCGCTCATTCCGACCGTGACGAAGTTGCGTCCGGGATAGTCGCCGCTCACGGCCATCCACGCGACCTCGTCCACCCACATCAGCATCTTTCCCCCGAAGAGGAAGCCGTAGTGGTTCAGGTCGCCGGGCATCACGAGTTTGTAGGAGGTCATGGCGCGCATTCTACCACACCGCCGCGGACGGCGAAAGCCCGGTCTTGCTTGCGGGCGCATGCCCCGGGAGGATTGCCGCCATGAAACGCACCCTTTCCCGCCGCCTGTTCGATGCCGGCATGTCCTACCGGTTCCCCCGGTGCGCCTCGCCCCAGTCGCAGAGCGAGCCGAGGATCGGGCCCAGCGACCGGCCCAGCGGCGTGAGCGAATACTCGACCTTGGGCGGAATGACGGGATAGACCTTGCGGCGGACGAGGCCGTCGCGCTCCAGCGCCTTGAGCGCGTCCGTGAGCGTCTTGAACGAGACGCTCCCGAGGTAGCGCCGCAGCTCGTTGTAGCGGATCGTGCCGTGGACCACGAGCGCGTAGAGGATCGGCGCCTTGTACTTGCCGGAGATGAGCGTGAGCGTGTAGCAGAAGCCCGTTCCGTCGTATTCGCGGCGGTCGGCGGGCATCGGTCCGGCGGCCTTCCGCCGCTTGACGCTTCCCTTTTGGTGAGTATCCATGGAAATTGTGCGTTCTTGCTTTCTCGTTGGGTATGTGCGAGGATTCTAGCCGTTCGCCGCGCGAAAGGCAACGGTTCTTTTCGCGGACGGAAAACGAACCTCGAATCAAGGAAACAACACCATGAACGAACAGAAGGACATCCAGGGCGTCCTCGACGCCGTCGAACGCTATGCGGAGGCGGGCCGCAAGGCCAGCCGCGCGATCGGAGAAAGCGCATTCACCAAGGACGCGACCATGAGCTGGGTCGAGGGCGGCAAGATCGTGACGGTCCCGATCCCCGCACTCTACGACGTGCTGGAGAAGACCGGCGAGGAGGAGGTCTCCTACACGGTCGAGCAAGTCTCGCTCGCGGGCGACGTCGCCTTCGTCCGCATCTCCTCGACGTTCAGCAAGCTCGCCTCGTTCAACGACCTCTTCACGCTCGCCCGCGGCGCGGACGGCTGGAAGATCGCGAGCAAGATCTACAGCGTCAAGGCGTAGCCGCCGCCGCCCGCGCCCGCCACGGGCGCGGGCCGCCGTCCGGTGCCGTCCGATGACCTATCTGCCACTCCCGGAACGACTGCTCGCCGCCGGCTTCGCCAAGACGCGCGGCGGGTGGGCGCGGACCGCGCCGCTCGCGGCGGGGTTCGTGCACGAGGTCGCCGTGTCGAGGCGGGGCGAGATTCGCTCGCGGATCATCGACCCCGCCACGGGCGACGAGTTCGTCGCGCATCGCGTCCACGGCGCCTCCGGCGCGTTCGTGCATTCGGTCCGCGGGGCCGAGGACGCCGCCCTGGCCGACCTGCGCGCGACGTGCTTCGCGGCGGAGCGGTTCGACCAGCCCCAGACGAGGGCGGTGTCCGCGTTCTGCGCCCGGACCTGGAACGAGCCGGTCGAATTCCTCTGGCCGGCGTTTCCGGACTGCGCCATCCATCGGCGCGCCGACAACCGCAAGTGGTACGCGACCTTCCTTGCCGCCCGCCGCGACCGGCTCGGACTGCCCGGCGAGGGCAAGGTCGAGATCGTCGACCTGCGGATGGACCCCGCCGCGCCGGTCGCCTTCGACGACCGCTCCCTCCTTCCCGGATGGCACATGAACAAGCGCTCGTGGTTCTCCGTCGTCCTCGACGGCTCACTCCCCCTGCGCCGCGTCCAGGCCCTCGTCCGCCGAAGCCGCGGACTCGCCGCCCGCCGCTGATCCCGCTTGCGGTGCTTCGCCGGTACTGATAGACTCCAAACCACAACACCAACCAAGGATACCCCCCATGAAGAAAGACCTCGAGAACGTCCAGCCCGTGTTCCCCATGCCCGTCCTCGTCATCGCCGCCTACGACGCGAAAGGGACGGTTCAGACGATGAACGCCGCGTGGGGGCAGATCTGCGACACGGACAAGATCGCCCTCTTTCTCGACGCCGACCACGCCACCACCAAGGCGATCCTCGAATCCAGGGCGTTCACTGTCGCGCTCGCCGACCGCGCCCACATGGCCGAAGCGGACTACGTCGGCATCGTCTCCGGCAACAAGGTCGCCGACAAGTTCGCGCGCTCCGGCTTCACGGTCACGAAGAGCGCCCGCGTGAACGCCCCGGTCATCGACCAGCTCCCCGTCGCGATGGAGTGCGAGCTCGCGGAAGTCGCGCAGACGAAGACCCTCTACGCCATCGTCGGCACCATCGTGAACACGCTCGCGGACGAGGCCGTCCTCGCCGAGAACGGCAAGGTCGACCCCGCGAAGCTGGACGCCATCGCCTTCGACCAGTTCCAGAACGGCTACTACGCCATGGGCGAAAAGGTCGGGCAGGCGTGGAACGCCGGCTCCGCCCTCGCCAAGGCCGCGCTCGGTAAATAGCCCGCCCCTCGTCGCACGCTTGCCCGAAAAGCGCCACCGGGGAATAAGCATCGACTTCGCGAACCGGAGGCGGCTCAAGCGAGGCGCGAACGCGACGAGCGGACGCCCCGGAACAGCCCGCGGGGGCGTGTCCGGCGCGGCGTCAGGCCGATGCAGCCGCCCGGTAGCCGGAGGAGCCGGACGCGCGGCTCGCCGGGCCGTCTTTTGCGGAAGGGAACGGCATCGGCGAAGACCGGTTCCGAAATGCGGGGAGAAGAGCGAGGCAGAGCCCGGACGCGGATGGGATCGCGAGCGGGAGGAGGCGAAGGCGGCCTACACGCCGCCGAGCCGACGAGCGCCGCGAGACCGCCGCGTCCGGGCTTCGCCGAGTGGCCCCGCATCTCGGAACTCCGCGCCTTGGGAGCCCGCGCTCGGGGCTGGCGCAGACCGCGGCGTGTGGCCGGAAGCGGAGAGGCGCCCCGCGGGAAAGCCCGGCTTTGCGGCCGGCCGCCGTTCTGGTAGAATGCGCGGCATGAACACCGTCACCCTCGGACGCACGGGACTGCAGGTTCCCCAGAACGGCTTCGGCGCGCTGCCGATCCAGCGCATCCCCAAGGCGGACGCCGTCCGCCTGCTCCGCCGCGCGTTCGACGGCGGCATGCGCTACTTCGACACCGCGCGCGCCTACTCCGACAGCGAGGAGAAGGTCGGCGAGGCGTTCGCGGGCGGCCTGCGCGACGAGATCGTCCTCGCGACGAAGACGATGGCGAAGACGCCGGAGCTCCTCCGCGCCAACCTCGCCGACTACCGCCGCGTCCTCGCCGGGGACGTGAAGGTATGAAGCTCGGACTCGTCCTCGAAGGAGGCGGGATGCGAGGGCTGTTCACGGCCGGCGTCCTGGACACGCTCTACGACATGGGCGTCCGCTTCGACGGCATCATGGGCGTCTCGGCCGGCGCGGCGTTCGGCTGCAACTACAAGTCGC
>JAFPUX010000221.1 GCA_017413145.1 Kiritimatiellia bacterium
GGCGCGAGACGAGGAAGACGCCGACGCCGAACGGGTCGGCGGGCTCGTCCATGTGGTGGATCATCTCGGGGATCGTGCCGATGACGTCGGGCTCGGCGATCTCGTGGATCCAGTTGAGGTTGTACTGTTTCGCGACCTTCTCGGCCCAGGGCAGTTCCGAGAGGTCCTGGTCCTTGACGCCGATCGAGAACGTGTCGAAGGGCTTGCCCGTGATCTTCGCCGTCATCGCGGTGACGAGCGAGGAGTCGATGCCGCCGGAAAGGAACGTCGCGACGGGGACGTCGGAGAGGAGGTGCAGCTTCACCGTGTCGAGGAGGAGCGCCTCGAGCTCGTCCGTGAGTTCCTCCGCGGTGCCAGTGCGCTTGGGCTCGAAGGTGGAGAGTTTCCAGTAGCGTTCGACGCGGACCTTGCCGTCCTCCCAGACCGCGTAGTGGGCGGCGGGGAGTTTCACGACGCCCTGGAAGAGCGAACGGTCGTCGGGGAGGTAGCGCAGCGACATGTAGTGCCAGAGCGCCTCCATGTCGACCTCGCGCGGGACGATGCCGGTCGAGAGGATCGCCTTGGGCTCGGAAGCGAAGGCGAAGGAGCCGTCGGCGCCCGAGGCGTAGAAGACGGGCTTCTGCCCCATGTGGTCGCGGGCGAGGAGGAGGCGCTTCTTCTCGGAATCCCAGAGGGCGAAGCCGAACATGCCGCGGAGCTTTTCGACGCACTTTTCGCCGTATTCGAGGTAGAGAGGGAGGACGATCTCGGAGTCGGAGCGCGTCTTGAACGCGTAGCCCTGCGCCTCGTACTTCGCGCGGAGCTCGGGGTAGTTGTAGATTTCGCCGTTGCAGACGAGGACGAGCTTGCCGGAGGGGTCCGTCAGGGGCTGGCGGCCGCCGGCGAGGTCGTTGATCGAGAGGCGGCGCTGGCCGATGGCGAAGCCGGCGCTCTCGCGCATGTCGAAGTCGTCCGGGCCGCGGTGGGCCATGAGGTCGCACATGGCGCGGACCTTGTCCGCGCCGCCCTTGCCGTAGAATCCTGCGATTCCGCACATGGTTCGGTGTTTCCTTTCAGTCTTCCGCGAGAATCGACGCGAGGTTCGCGAGCCGCTTGCGGAGGGCGGGGTCGGAGACGAGGAAGCGCTCCTCCGCCGCGCGCGCGAGGAACGGTTCCCCGTCCTTGCGGGAACCTTTGCGGAGGAGGATGCGCGCGTAGACGTCGTGGTTGTCGGGAACCCAGTACTCGCGGTCGACGACCGGCTCCCAGAAAGCGAGCGCCTCGTCCACCTCGCCGTTGGCGAGGAGCGCGTCGACGTAGGTCCGGCGGACCAGCTCCTCGTAGGGATCGAGGCGGATCGCCTTCTTGGCGAAGAAGAGGGCCGTCCGCTTCAGGTCCGTGGCGGTTTCGGCGTCGTGGACGTTGAGCAACGCGTCCAGCTGGAGCTGGGCGGCGAGGGCGGGAAAGTAGTAGTTTTCCGGACAGCCCGGCTCGGCGCGCTGGCAGCGGCGGGCGCCTTCGCGGGCGGTCTCGAGCGCCTCGGCGAGCGCGGCGGACCGTACCTCCGGATCGGCGGAGGCGATCGCGCGCACGAGCGCCGCGTCGCGGGCGAGCGAGAGGGGCAGGACTTCGAGCGACGGCGTTCCGACGAAGAAGCCGTGCTTGGTCATGTGGTAGAGTCGCTGCGAAAGCGAGGCGCGGACGGAACGGACCGTCCCGAACACGCCGACCGCGACGAGCGCGACGCCGGCCGCGAGACGGAACCGGCGGCGCCAGTCGGCCGCGTCGTGGACTCTCACCGGGAAGCGCACCGCGCTACATCCACTTGGGCTTGGCCTCGATGATGTCGCGGGGGCGGATCAGGGGATCCGCGTCCTTTCCGCGCCGGATCCGGTCCAGGTCGTACGTGGTCGACACGCCGTTGCGCGTGAGGACGACCGTTCCGTTGGCGAACTTGGTGAGGTCGCCGGCCTGGATGACCGCTTCGAGGAGCGTCATGCCCTCCTTGTAGGGGAAGAGTCCGCGCTTGGACATCTCGCCCGTGACCGAATAGGTCTGTTCCTGGATCATGTCCTGGCAGACGACCGTGACGGCGATCTTGTTGTAGATGCCGTTCTTCATGTACGTGTCCGCGATGACCTTCTCGGCCTCGGAGGTGGTGAGGCCGCCGACGCGGACGTCGTTGATGAGCGGCAGCGTGATGTAGCCGGCGCCGTCGACGATGTCTTCGTGGCGCTGGGGACCGTCGAGGGCCGTGGCGTGGAGCGTGACGGTCACGCGGTCGTCGGAGCGGAGCGGACGCGTGCCGGTGGCCAGATCGTCGAGCGTGGCGGCAACGGGCAATTGCGGCCGCCAGGCGTAGGGATTGGCCTGCGCCGGGGACGAGGAAAACAGGTCGGCGCAACCGGACGCGAAGAGCGCGGCCGCGGCGGCGAACGGGAGGAACGGAATCTTCATGGCGGATCAGGACTTGCTTTCGGCGTCCGCGCCGGATTCCCCGTGGCGGTGGGACGAGGCGCGGCGCGTGCGCTTCGTCCGGCCGGAGGAATCCTGCGTGTAGTAGTAGTAGTAGTACTGGTGCTCGTAGTAGTACGAGGAGGAATCGTGGGCGGAGTTGACGTTGTTGAGAACCACGCCGAGGAAGTTGCCTCCCATCGAAATGATGTTGTCCTTGGCGCGCTTGCAGAGGGCGCGCGGGTACTTGCGGTGCTGGATGACGAGCGCGACGCCGTCGCCCAGGCGCGTGAGCTGGGCGGTGTCGGAGATGCCGATCATGGGCGGCGCGTCGACGATGACGCGGTCGTAACGCTCGCGGGCGGTCTTGACGAGGTCGGACATCTCGTCCGTGTCCATCAGGCCGAAGATGCTGGAGGAGTCGATGCTGCCGGCTGGGAGGAAGTCGAGGTTCGCCTGTTCCGTGTGCACGACCGCGTCGTCGAACGTCGATTCGCCGACCACGACGTTCGCCAGGCCGGGTTCGAGCGGAACGCCGAGCGTGCGGTGCTGGCGCGGACGGTGCAGGTCGGCGTCGACCAGCAGGACCTTTTCGCCCACTTCGGCGCAGACCCAGGCGGTGTTGAAACTCGTCATCGACTTGCCTTCGCCCGCGGAAGCGGACGTGAAGACGACGACCTTGCCGGCGCCGAGCGCGCGCGAACTCTTGAGGTTCATGCGCAGGACGCGGTAGACCTCGGAATGCTTGGCCCGGGCGTTCGGGTCGTTGAGAGCGCGCATCTTCTGCGGAATGAGTCCGATCACGTTGGCCTGGAGGTACTTCTCCACGTCTTCGACCGTCTTCACCGTCGTGTCGAGGTATTCGACGAAGAACGCGAGCAACACGCCGAAGAGCAGGCCGGCGACGACCGAAAGCGTGACGTTGAGCGCGAAGTTGGGCGAAACGGGCCGATATTCGACCTTCGCGCGGTCGATGATGCGGACGGACGTCTTCGGCATCTTGAGGTTGACCCGTTCGTCGTCGAGACGGGTCTGCAGGGCCACGCGCCGCTGCTTGAGCGCGTCGAGGTCCTTGCGGAGGCGCTCGTATTCGATGGCGGGGCCGGACGAAACGGTGCGCTCCTGTTCCTCGAGGGCGCGGAGCTGGGCCTTGTAGAGGTCGGCCTCGGTCTGGGCCTGCTCCCAGGCCTGCTTGACGCTCGTCTTGATGCTTTCGACCTTCTCGGCGATCGTCGCCTCGACCGTGTCGAGAAGGGCGCGGGTCTGGACGACCTTCGGGTGCTTGTCGCCGAAGTCGGCCTGCTTGAGCGCGGCCATCTGCAGGTCGAACTCCTGCTTCTCGGCGACGGGTTTGGCGAGGAACTGGGCGGATTCGGGGACGAGGATCGGCAGGGCGGCGGCCGCCTCGGTCACCGAAAGCCCGACGATGCGCTCGTAGCGGGTCTTCTTGATTTCGGCCTCGATGGCGGCCTGGTTGGCCTTGGCGTTCGTGTCGAGGATGAGACGGCGGAGGTTCTCGGCGCCGTCGTCGCCGGAGGACGTGATGGTGATGTGGTGCAGCTCGCGGAAGGAAGCCAGTTCGTTCTCCTTCTCGGCGATTTCCTGGCCGAGGGCCGAGATTTCGGAACTGAGGCTGGAGAGCGCGTCCTCGATGTCCGCCATGTTCTTGCGGCGGACGTGGTCGCGGAAGACTTCGGCGATGGAGTTGGCGACGATCTGCGCGTACTTGGCGGCTTCGCCCTCGGGCTTGTCGAGACGGACCTCGATGTCGATCAGGTCCGTGTCGCGCCGGATCGAAAGCGTGGTGTGGTTCTTGATCAGCTCGATCACGCGGAGCCGGTTGTCGGCCGGCGTTTCGTTCGCCTTGTAGCCGTAGGCGAGGCCCAGCACGTCCGCCAGGTTGTCGCCGCCGTCGACGACCTGCTCCATCACGGGGTTGGACTTGATGATTTCGAACTGGGACCGCAGGAAGATGGGATCGTAGCCGGTGCGGACGGCACCGTAAAGCGCCACGTTGGGCGTCTCGCGCTGGACTTCGATCGTCGCCATGGACGCGTACACCTGCGGCATCCGGCGCGTGATGACGATGCCCGACAGGATGAGAAGGAGGGCGACCGCGATGACGATCTCCTTGCGGGAGTAGAAGATCTGCCAGTAGTCGAGAAGGTGGACGGTCGAGCCGGGAGCCTGGCCCGAGGGGGCCGGCTGGGCGGCCGCGCCCGGTTGCTGGAGTTCAAGTGCCATCGTGGTGTTCCGGGAAAGAAAAGACCCGCCGGTCCGTTATCCGGCCGACGGGTCGCGCTGGGTGTTTTCGGAAAAGGGCGGAGGCCGCGCCCGTGCGCGGCCCCCGCCCGGACCCGCTTAGAAGAGCGTGACCGTGCCGTTCAGCCCGAACACGTTCTCCTTGTAGGACGAGCCGACGTCGCTGTCGATGTCCTCGTAGGTGTAGAACGCGCCGATCCCGAAGAACTCGGTGACGGCGAACCGGGCCGAGACGCGGACGAAGACGGAATCGCGGTCGTACTCGGTCTTGCCGCCGTTGGCCGCCATGAGGGACTGGAGGTAGCCGTAGGAGGCCGCCGACGGATCGAGATCGTCATCCGCGTCGTAGGTGCGCGTGCGGAGCTCGACGGAGGCGCCGAGCGAGAAGCGGCGATCCTCGCCGAAGTACTGGCGGACCGACGCGTAGCCGGCGAGATCCTCCTGGGAGCTGAACGGATAGACGTTCGCGAAGGTGCGGCCGTAGCGGACGCCGGCGAAGAGCTGGGTGTCCGTCTGCTGGAAGAGCTTGAGCTCGACCTGCGAGTCGCCGATGAGGTCCTGGTCGTCCAGGTCGTCCGACTCGTACCACGCGTGGTTGTAGCCGACGCGCGCTTCGAGGAGGTGGTTGCCGTCGCCCGACAGGTCGCAGATCGCCTTGAAGCCGACCGTCAGGTAGTCGACGCCGAGGTCGAACTCGGGCTCGCTCTCGCGGTCCCAGCCCGTGTAGTCGGCGAAGACGCCGAACGAGAAGGTCCGGGAGAACACGTGCATGAACTCGGCGTAGGCGCCCCACTCGTCCTCGTCGTTGGTCTTGGAGAGATCCTTCTCGTCGTAGCGCTTCACGCGCCAGCGGCCGCCGACCTTGACGTAGTCGCCGTTTTCGGCGAGCTTCTGGACGAGGAAGCCTTCGAGGCGGTTCTGGTAGTAGTCGTTGTTCTTGCGGTCGTCGCGCGAGGGATCGTACTCGTAGTCGTCGCCGTAGAAGTAGTCCTTCTGGCCGCTCCACCAGTAGTTCTCGCGGACGCCGACGGACGTCAGCGGGGAGAAGGCGTAGTCGAGGTTGAGGCGGACCGTATGCTCCCACTTCTCCTCTTCCTGGCCGTTGCGGCAGTTGTCGTAGCGGGTCCAGACCGGCGAATAGGACGCGTCGAGGTGGAGCAGGTCCGCGATTTCGCGGCGGATGCGGATCGTCGGCGCGACGTACCAGGAGGTCTGGTCCTCCTTGTCGCCCTTGTCGATCAAGTCCCGGTTGTCGGACTGCTTGACGCCGGCCGTGACGCTGACGCCGACGAGGTTCGGCTCGTCGGCGAACGTGGTACCGGCGAGTCCGGCGCCGACGAGAAGCGCCGGAAGCACGGAAACGGTCTTGCTGTGGAAGTGCATGGATGTGACTCCGCTGGTTCGGTTTTGTATGGTGTTGAAAAAGGGGGTTCCCTTGCGTACGGACGGGTAGGATAGCGGAATGGCCGTTTCGAGTCAAGGACTTTTTCCGCCACGGACCGGCGTCCGCGGAACGTCCGCCCGTCGCGGCGAACGGATTTCGCGCGCGTGCCGTTTATATCCCGCATGAACCCGAACGAAACTCCGGCCGTGCAGGTCGACAAGCTGCACAAATCCTTCGGCGCCGGCGACGCCCGCGTCGACGTCATCCGCGACCTCGACTTCACGCTCCCGCGCGGCGCGTTCGAGGCGGTCATGGGCGCCTCCGGCTCCGGCAAGTCCACCTTCCTGCACCTCGTGGCCGCGCTCCTCGCGCCCGACCGCGGCGAGATCCGCGTCGGCGGCGAGCTCGTCTCCGCGATGTCCGACCGCGAGGCGACGGTCTTTCGCCGCCGCCGCATCGGCCTCGTGTTCCAGGACTTCAACCTGGTGCCGACGCTCACCGCGGAGGAGAACATCGAGCTGCCGCTCCTGCTCGACCGCGCCCGGCCCGACCGCGCGCACCTCGATTCGCTCGTCGCGACGCTCGGCCTCGGCGACCGACTCTCGCACCTGCCCTCGCAGCTCTCCGGCGGCGAACGCCAGCGCGTCGCCGTCGCCCGCGCGCTCGCCGGCAACCCCGACGTCGTGCTCGCGGACGAGCCGACCGGCAACCTCGATTCGCCCGCAGCCCGTTCGCTCTGCGAGCTGCTCCGCTCGCTCAACGCGAGCACCGGCTGCGCGATCCTGCTCGTGACGCACGACCCGGTCACGGCCGCCGCCGCGTCGCGCGTTCACCTGCTCCGGGACGGCGCGTTCGTCGGCGCGTTCGACACCGGCCACGACCCGGCGCTCGTCGCCGAGCGCTACCTCGCCGCCGCCGGCCGCAAGTAGGAGGAGCGCGCGATGATCCTCCCGATTCTCGTGGGCCGCTCCCTGCGCCGCGACCGCGCCCGCGCGCTCTGCGCCGTGGCGGGCGTCGCCGCCGCGTCCGGCCTGCTCGCCTGGTACCTCTGCCTCA
>JAFPUX010000222.1 GCA_017413145.1 Kiritimatiellia bacterium
CCCGCGCCGCCGTCGCTCGTGTTGGCCGGCCAGCCCGAGCCGCCGCCGCCGGCGACCGCGAGAAGACGGACACGGCGCCGCGTGGCGAGCGTGAACGTGCCGCTGGAGCTCAGGACGTGGACGTCGTCGACGCCCGCGCGGGTGCGGACGTCGTTCGCGGCGGGGGACGGCGTGAAGGCCGCGTCCGCGCCGAAGGGCGAAGCCGTGAGCAGGATCTTGCGGCCCGCGTGGCCGTCTTTCTCGGCCTCGAGGAGGACCGCGTAGGTCGCTTCGGCGACGAGGCCGGTCTTGACGAAGGAAATCGTTTCGCCCGCCGTGGAGGAGGCCGTGAGGACGGTCGGCGTCGCCGTTTCGACGTTCTCGCCCGGCCCCGCGAAGCGGTAGGAGACCGTCGCGCCGTCCATCGAGCAGGAGAACGACACGGAGAAGCGGAGGGGGGCCTCGACGGCGGTTGCGCCGACGATGCGCGGCGCGTCGGGATCGATGGACAGCACCTCGCCGGCCGCGAGGAACGACGCGTTCGCGACGGCGTCGTGCTCGGCCTTCATCCAGTCGCCGGACGCCACGCCGTCGAAGACGCGCAGCTCGTCCATGTCGCCGACGAGGGAGTCGTTGCTCCCCGTGTTCGCGTAGGAGCCGAACGTCCAGGTGCCGCCGCTGCATACGAGGTTGCCGGGGGACGCCTTCGTCTGGTCCTGCTCGCCGTTGAACCAGGACGTGAGCGACACGCCGCTCTCGTAGGCGAACGAGACGTGGGCCCACGTCTGGTCCGCGAGCACGTGGGAGCCGCTGGACCACTGGTGGCCGCCGCTGCCGCCTTTGGCGGCGATGGAGATGTATCGGCCCTGCTCCTGGAGCAGGAGGAATCCTTCGCCGTTGTCCCAGGCCGCACGGCTGGCGGCGAGCACGTGCGTGCCGTTGTTGGCGCCGCCGTTGCCGTTGCGCTTGAACCAGCCGGAGACGGAGAACTTGCCGGTGTTCTCGAGCGTCGTGGAGGCGGCGGTGGTCCCCATGGCGACGTTGACGGCTTTCGCGTTGCCCGTCGTCTTCCGGATGCCGCCGCCGACGATGCCGGCGCCAGCGTCCGGATAGACGGCGGTCGTGTTGCCGATCGAGACGACCGGGCCGCCGGCGACGGCGTTCGTGGCGCCCGTCCCGCCGTGGATGACGACGGCGTAGCGCGACCACACGTCGCCCGGAGCGGTGGCGCCGGGATCGGAAGATCCGAAATACATCAAGAACTTCGCGCCGTTCGCGAGGGACGGAACGCGGACCCACACGAGCGACTCGCCGTCCGGGTCCCACGTGTCGATCTCGTAGGGGTAGAGGTTGTCCGCATCGTCCGCGAAACGCAGGTCGGAACCGTCCGCCGCGCAGTCAGCGTAGGAGAATCCGTCAAGCGCGTTCGTGGAGATGCGCACGAGGACCGGGAAGTCCGCTAGACTTTGCACGCCGGTGTAGCCCGCCACGGTGAACGTGACGGATTTCCGGAATGCGAGCGGATCGACGGCCGTCGCGCCGGAGCGCGCGGGGATGCAGAGAACCAGGAGCGCGCCCGTCATCGCAACGAAGCGGCCCCACCAACTGTGGAGGCTTGGAGTCTTCATGTGTTCGGTTTTCCGGGCGGGGCGCCCTGTTCGGGCGACTCGCGTAGGGTGCAAGTATATCGCCCGGCGCCCCCGCGTGTCAAGCACGGGCTCGCGCGTAGCGGAGCGCGCGCGCGAAACGGAGCATCCGCGACGGGATTCCATTGCCGCGCCGTTTGTGGTAGACTCCGCGCCCATGCCCGACCTTTCGAACTTCCGGACCTTCTGCATCATCGCCCACATCGACCACGGCAAGTCGACGCTGGCCGACCGCATCATGGAGCTGACGAAGGCCGTCGACGCGCGCACGTTCCACGACCAGCTGCTCGATTCGATGGACCTGGAGCAGGAGCGCGGCATCACGATCAAGTCCCACCCCGTCTCGATGAGCTACACGGCGCGCGACGGGAAGACGTACCTTCTGAACCTCCTCGACACGCCCGGCCACGTCGACTTCTCCTACGAGGTCTCGCGCTCGATGGCCGCGTGCGAGGCCGCCGTGCTGCTCGTCGACGCCGCGCAGGGCGTCCAGGCGCAGACGGTCGCCAACACCCTCCTCGCGCTCGAGGCGAACCTCGAGATCATCCCGGCCCTGAACAAGATCGACCTGCCGAGCGCGGACGTCCCCGGCTGCAAGCACCAGGTCGAGGAGGCGCTCGCGATCCCGATGGACGACTGCGCGCTCGTTTCCTCCAAGACCGGCGCCGGCGTGGAGGACCTGCTGGAGCGGCTCGTGCACCTCGTCCCGCCGCCGAAGTCCGAACACCCGGACGGCCCGCTGCGCGCGATCATCTTCGACTCGCTCTTCGATCCCTACCGCGGCGTCATCCCCTACGTGCGCGTCGTGGACGGCTCCGTCAAGGCCGGCGACTGGGTGAAGTTCATGGGGACCGGCCTCGAGACGCAGGTCAAGGAGGTCGGCATCTTCACGCCGAAGACGCAGCCCGTCGCCTCGCTCGCGCCCGGCCAGGTGGGCTACCTCATCGGAACCGTGAAGGACCCGCGCGAGGTGAAGACGGGCGACACGATCACGCTCCGCGCGACGCCCGCGCCCGAACCGCTGCCCGGCTTCCGCGAGGTGCGCCCGATGGTGTTCGCGGGCCTCTACCCCGTCACGACCGACGAATACGAGAAGCTCCGCGTCTCGCTCGAAAAGCTGCAGCTCAACGACGCCGCGTTCACGTGGCACGCCGAGAGCTCCGTCGCGCTCGGCTTCGGCTTCCGCTGCGGCTTCCTCGGGCTGCTGCACATGGAGATCGTGCAGGAGCGCCTGCGCCGCGAATTCAACTGCGACGTCATCTCGACGAACCCCGCCGTCGTCTACCGCGTCCACACGAACGACGGCAAGGTCGAGGAGATCGACAACCCGATCCGCCTGCCCGACCCGGCGGACGTCGACTACATCGAGGAGCCGCTCATCCGCGCCACGATCATCACGCCGTCGTCCTGCATCGGCGACATGATGCGCGTCGTGATGGAGCACCGCGGCACCGTCGACAAGACCGACTCGCTCGACGGCGTGCGCGTGATCCTCACCTGCACGCTGCCGCTCAACGAAATCCTCGTCGACTTCAACGACACCCTGAAGTCCGTCTCGCACGGCTACGCGTCGCTGGACTACGTCCCGGCCGGCTACCAGCGCTCGGACATCGTCCGCATGGACATTCTCCTCAACGGCGACGCCGTGGACGCCTTCTCGTGCATGGTCCACCGCGACCGGGCTCGCGCCCGCGGCCGCGACATCTGCGCGGCCCTGAAGGACGCCATCCCGCCGCACATGTTCAAGATCCCGGTCCAGGCCGCGATCGGCGGGACGATCGTCGCGCGCGAGGACATCCGCCCCTTCCGAAAGGACGTGACCGCCAAGCTCTACGGCGGCGACGTCACGCGCAAGATGAAGCTCCTCAACAAGCAGAAGGAAGGCAAGAAGCGGATGAAGCAGTTCGGCACCGTGAACGTCCCGCAGGAAGCCTTCGTCGCCGTCCTGCGCTCCTCCGCCAACGAAGATTCGAGGAAGTGACCGCCATGCCCGACGCGAACCCGACACCCCGCCACGTGGCGATCATCATGGACGGCAACGGCCGCTGGGCGAAGGCCCGCGGGCTGCCGCGCCTCGAAGGCCACAAGGCCGGCGCGGAAACGGTCCGCCGCGTCATGCGCGCGGCGAAGAAATTCGGCGTGGAGTACCTCACGCTCTACGCGTTCAGCGTCGAGAACTGGTCCCGCCCGCCCGCCGAGATCCGCGGCCTCATGCGCCTGCTGCGCTTCTTCCTCAAGCGCAACGAGAAGGAATTCCACGACAACAAGGTCCGTATGCGCGTCATGGGCCGCCGCTCCGACCTGCCGGCCTCCGCCGACAAGGCGCTCGCCGAAGTCGAGGCCGCGACGGCGCACTACACGGAAGGCCAGCTGATCCTGTGCCTCTCCTACGGCGGCCGCACCGAAATCGCCGCCGCCGCGCGCGCCCTCGCCGAAGACGCCGCCGCGGGCCGGCTCGATCCCGCCGCGATCGACGAAAAGGCCCTCGCCTCGCGCCTGTACCTGCCGGACGTGCCGGATCCGGACCTGATCGTCCGCACGAGCGGCGAGGAGCGCCTTTCGAACTTCCTGCTCTGGCAGGCCGCGTACGCGGAGTTCCACTTCACGCCCGTCGCGTGGCCCGATTTCGGCGAGGACGACTTCCGCGCCGCGCTCGACGCCTACGCGCGCCGCCACCGCCGTTACGGAGGGCTCTGATCCCCTCCCCCGCCCCGCGAACCTGCAACCCGAGAACCTGGAACCTGAGAACCATGCTGAAGCAGCGCCTCGTCACCGGATTCACCGTCGGCCTTCTCTTCGTCGGGATCGTCTTCTTCTTCCCGGCGTGGATGCACATGTTCCTGCTCTTCGCCGCGTTCCTGCTCGCGCAGCTCGAATTCGCGGACATGGTGCGCGATTCGGGCCACCGGTACGAATTCCTCGCGACGACGGTCCTCGGCTCGGTCTTCCTCGGCGCGACCGCGCTCGAGACGCCGCTCGTGCGCGACCTGATGGAACGCTTCCCGTGGACGCCGCCGCCGATGCCCGCGGGGCGGATCGACTTCTCGGCGCTCGTGCTCTGCGTCGCGCCGGCGGTGCTGCTCGTCCTCGGCGTCCTCCGGCGGAAGACGGAGCGCGCGATGGAGACCTTCGCCCTCTCCTTCGCCGGGTTCTGGTACGTGGCGGTGCTGCTCTCGTTCCTCGTCCGCCTCGCATTCGAATGGAAGGTCTACGAGGACTGGCACACGAACTACACCGGCCGCCTGATGCTGCTGCTGTTCGTCGTGCTCGTGAAGAGCGCCGACATCGGCGGCTACACGTTCGGACGGCTCTTCGGACGGCACAAGCTCATCCCCGCCATCTCGCCGGGCAAGACCTGGGAAGGCCTGGCCGGCTGCTACTTCTTCTCGCTCCTGGCCGGGTTCGTCATGTGGTACGTCTTCCACGCCTGGTTCAAGGAAGCGTTCGGGCAGATGCGGTTCCCGCTCGTCCACGCGCTCGTCCTGCCGGTGCTGCTCACCACGACGGGCCTCTTCGGCGACCTGGCCGAATCGCTGATCAAGCGGTCGGTCGGCGTCAAGGACTCCTCCTCGCGCTTTCCCGGCATGGGCGGCATCCTCGACATCCTCGACTCGCTGCTCTTTTCCGCCCCGTTCATGTACGCCTACGTCGTCTGGTTCTTCTAGCGGCCGCCCGCGGCCGCGTTCGCAGGTTCGGCCATCCGACCACAAGACCACAAGACCACAAGACCACAAGACCACAAGACCACAAGACCACAAGACCACAAGACCACAAGACCATAAGACCATAAGACCATAAGACCATAAGACCATAAGACCATAAGACTATAAGACTATAAGACTATAAGACTATCCGACCATGGAAGAAAATCCGATCAAATCCGGCTACCAGCCGGCCGAACGCGACCAGACGATCGGCGAGGAAATCGCCAACGCGGTCACGCACGGCATCGGCGCGCTCCTCGCGGTCGCGTGCCTCGTCGTGGCCGTCGTCTTCGCGAGCATCCCCCCCTACCGCGACGTCTGGAACATCGTCTCCGTGTCGATCTACGGGGCGACGATGGTTGCGCTCTATCTCTTCTCGACGCTCTACCACGCGATCAACCGGCCGAAGACGAAGGCCGTCCTGAACTACTTCGACCACTGCTCGATCTACCTGCTGATCGCGGGTTCCTACACGCCGTTCTGCCTGTCCGGCATCCGCCCCTACAGTCCCGGGTGGGGCTGGGCGATCTTCGGCGTCGAATGGGGTCTCGCGATCGCGGGCATCGTCTACCAGTGCCTGTTCATCAACCGCTACCAGACGGTCTCCAACCTCACGTACCTGGCAATGGGCTGGGTCATCGTGATCGCGCTCTACCCGACCGCGATGGCGCTCGGGTTCTGGCCGGTCTTCTGGACGCTCCTGGGCGGCGTGTTCTACTCCGTCGGCGTGTTCTTCTACGTCCGCAAGGAGAAGAAGTTCATGCACTCGATCTGGCACCTGTTCGTCCTCGCCGGGACCCTGTCCCAGTACTTCACGATCCTCTTCTACATCGTCCTGAAGAAATAGCCCCGCGCCGGAACAGCTCCGGCCGCCGCCTTCGCGCCTTCGCGCGCGAGCGGCCATTTATTCCTTGACCCGGCGGGCGGGTTTGGGCTAGACTTCCGCGCCGTTCGCAACCAAGAAAAGAAAGAAAAGGGAAAAGAAATGCCCGAAACGACCAAATACGTCTACTTCTTCGGCGCCGGAAAGACCGAAGGAAACGCCGACATGCGCAACCTCCTCGGAGGGAAGGGCGCCAACCTCGCGGAGATGGCTTCGCTCGGCCTGCCCGTCCCGCAGGGCTTCACGATCACGACCGAGGCCTGCACCCGCTACTACGACGACGGCAAGACGATCGGCGAGGACATCCAGAAGCAGATCGACGAATACGTCGCCCGGCTCGAGGAGTCCTGCGGCAAGAAGTTCGGCGACGCCAAGAACCCGCTGCTCGACTCCGTCCGCTCCGGCGCCCGCGCCTCGATGCCGGGCATGATGGACACGATCCTCAACCTCGGCCTCAACGAGACCGTGGTCCAGTCGCTCGCCGAGCAGTCCGGCAACCCGCGCTGGGCGTGGGACTGCTACCGCCGCTTCATCCAGATGTTCTCCGACGTCGTGATGGAGGTCGGCAAGAAGTACTTCGAGAAGCTCATCGACGAGATGAAGGCGAAGAAGGGCGTCACGCAGGACGTCGAGCTCACGGCGGACGACCTCAAGGAGCTCGCCTCGCAGTTCAAGGCCGAGTACAGGGAGAAGATCGGCCAGGACTTCCCGACCGACCCGAAGGTCCAGCTCGCCGAGGCGATCAAGGCGGTCTTCCGCTCGTGGGACAACCCGCGCGCCAACGTCTACCGCCGCGACAACGACATCCCCTACAGCTGGGGCACCGCGGTGAACGTCCAGATGATGGCGTTCGGCAACCTCAACGACCAGTCCGGCACGGGCGTCGCCTTCACGCGCGACCCGGCGACGGGCGAGAAGAAGCTGATGGGCGAGTTCCTCATGAACGCGCAGGGCGAGGACGTCGTCGCCGGCGTGCGCACCCCGATGCCGATCGCGAAGATGGCCGAGGTGATGCCGGACGTGTTTGCGCAGTTCCAGAAGATCTGCGCGACGCTCGAGGGCCACTACCGCGACATGCAGGACATGGAGTTCACGATTGAAAACAAGTAGCTCTTCATGCTCCAGACGCGCAACGGCAAGCGCACGGCGAAGGCCGCGCTGAAGATCGCGTGCGATCTCGTGGACGAGGGCATGCGCACCGAGGAGGAGGCCGTGCTCATGATCGACCCGCGCAACCTCGACACGCTGCTGCATCCCCAGTTCGACGCAGCTGCTCTGAAGGCTGCCACCCCTGTCGGCAAGGGCCTGGGTGCTTCCCCCGGCGCTGCCTGCGGTAA
>JAFPUX010000223.1 GCA_017413145.1 Kiritimatiellia bacterium
CAACATCCCCGAGAACCCGCCCGAGCTGCGCGGCGTCACCGGCCAGCTCTACGGCGGCGACAAGCTCAACCGCCTCCGCCAGGAGGTCCTGCTCGGCGTCGGCGGCCTGCGCGCCGTCGAGGCGCTCGGCTTCGAGGTCGCGTGCTCGCACATGAACGAGGGCCACGCCGCGTTCCTCGGCCCGGAGCGCATCGCGAACACGATGGCGCGCAGCGGCCTCACGTTCGACGAGGCGAAGGCGTTCGTCCGCCGCACCTCCGTCTTCACGACGCACACGCCCGTGCCCGCCGGCAACGAGACGTTCGACCTCGGGCTGCTCTGGCCGCAGCTGCAGGCGTTCGAGAAGAACGGCGGCCTGCCCGCCGAGACCGTCAAGGCGATGGGCCGCGCGACCGGCGACACCTCGAACGAGCTCTCGATGACGATCCTCGGCCTCAACTGTTCGCTCTTCTGCAACGGCGTCGCGAAGCTCCACGGCGTCGTCGAGCGCGACATGTGGCACCACCTCTGGCCGGAGTTCCCGGTCGACGAGGTCCCGATCGGCCACGTCACCAACGGCATCCACGTCCCGACCTGGATCAGCACCGACAACGAGCGCCTCTACGCGACCGTCCTCGGGCCCGACTGGGACAAGGAGACGCTCGAGGAGTCGCGCGCCGCCCGCATCGACCACCTCGCCGACGAGGAGCTCTGGCGCGTCCACGAGGCCGCGCGCGCGCATCTCGTCCGCTCCGCGCGCGAAATCCTCGAGCGCTCCGCGCACCGCCGCCACGGCTCCCCCGCCGAGGTCGAAGCGTGCCGCAACGTGCTCGACAAGGACGCGCTCACGATCGGCTTCGCCCGCCGCTTCGCGACCTACAAGCGCGCGACGCTGCTGCTCTCCGACCCCGACCGCCTCAAGCGCCTTCTCTGCGACGACGCGCACCCCGTGCAGATCGTCTTCGCCGGCAAGGCGCACCCGGCCGACAACGGCGGCAAGGAGCTCATCCGCCGCATCGTCGAGTTCTCCAAGGACCCGGCCGTCAAGGGCCGCATCGTCTTCCTCGAGAACTACAACATGCACATCGCGCGCCGCATGGTGCGCGGCGTCGACGTCTGGCTCAACACCCCGCGCCGCCCGATGGAGGCCTCCGGCACGTCCGGCATGAAGGCGTGCGTGAACGGCGCCATCCACGTCTCCACGCTCGACGGCTGGTGGCCCGAGGGCTACTCCCGCGAGTGCGGCTGGCAGATCGGCGACGGGCAGGAGTTCGCCGACGAGGGGCAGCAGAACTGGAACGACGCGCAGTCGCTCTACAACCTGCTCGAGACCGAGATCGTCCCGACCTTCTACGACCGCCCGCACGGCGAGCTGCCGCTGCGCTGGATCGCGATGATGAAGGAGTCGATCAAGATGTCGATCTCGCGCTTCTCCTCGACGCGCATGGTCTCCGACTACTTCCGCAGCTCCTACGAGCCCGCGCTCGCGAACTTCGCCGAGCTCTCGGCCGCGGACTTCGCCGCCGTCCGCCAGGACATCGCGCGCCGCAACGCGCTCTGGGCCAAGTGGGACGGCGTCTGCGTCGAGTCGGTCGAGACCGACCGCGACCTCGTGCGCAGCGTCGTCGGCGACTCGTTCGAGGTGACCGCCAAGGTGCGCCTCGAGGGCGTCGACCCGGCGGACGTGCGCGTGGAGCTCTTCCTCGGCCGCCCGGACGCCTCCGGCGAAGTCCACGGCGGCGCGGCGCTCCCGATGGAGCCCGCGAAGAAGCTGAGCGCGTCGCTCTACCTCTACAAGCTCCAGGTCCCGTGCGACCGGACCGGCTCGTTCGCCTTCTCGGCGCGCGTGGTCCCGGCCTCCGACGCCTGGCGCACCTCGATGCCCGGCTACGTCCGCTGGGCGTAGCGCCCCCTTGCCGCCGGGCGGGGCGCGTGGTAGAATGTCCGGCATGCTCCTCCGTTTTTCCGCCGTTCCGCCCGCCGCGGCCGATTTCCGTTCCATCCGCCGTCCGCCGGCGGTCCGGAGGAGCGTCCGGTGAAACTGTCCGAGACCGGCGTGCGGCGCCCCGTGGCGACGCTGATGGCGTTCGTCGCGGTGTTCATCCTCGGCTGCATCGCGTGGCAGCGCCTCGCGGTCGACATGATGCCCGAGATCGAGAGCCCGTCGATCTCGGTCTTCACCCGCTGGGACGGCGCCTCCACCGAGGACGTCGAGCAGCAGATCACGCGCGTGATCGAAAGCGCGCTCGGGTCCGTCACGGATCTCGACGAGATCACGTCGACGACGAGCGAGGGCGTCTCGCGCGTGACGTGCAAGTTCAAGTGGGGCACGGAGCTCGGCGAGGCCGCGAACGACATGCGCGACCTGCTGGAGCGCGCCAAGCGCCGCCTGCCGGACGACGCGGACGACCCGGTGATGTTCAAGTTCAACACCGCCAACATGCCGATCCTCGGCTTCTCGGTCACCGCGACGGAGAACATCGAGAAGCTCGAGGACACGGTGAACGACGACATCGTCGACGTCCTCAAGCGCGTCCCCGGCGTCGGCACGGCGGAGGCGTTCGGCGGCCTGCAGCGCCAGATCAACGTCTTCCTCGACCCGGCGAAGCTCTCCGCCCACGGCCTCTCCGTCGCCGCGATCGCGGCGGCGATCGACGCGGACAACCAGACGGAACCGGCCGGCAACGTGAAGATCGGCACGGTCGACTACACGATCCGCGTGCCGGGCGAGTTCGCGACGCCGGAGGAGGTCGGGCTCGTCGTGGTGAAGCGCGACGGCGACCGCGTCGTGCGCGTTTCCGACGTGGCGCGCGTGGAGGACGGCTTCGCGGAGGAGACGCGCGTCGTGGAACGCATGGGCCGCGCCGGCATGATGGTCGACGTGCAGAAGCGCTCGGGCGAGAACACGATGGCCGTCGCGCGGCGCGTGATGGACAAGTTGGAGGAAATCAAGCGGAACCTCCCGGCGGACTATTCGATCGACCTGGTGTTCGACACGAGCGACATGATCGGCAAGTCGATCCGCTCGGTCGGGCACACCGTCGCGTGGGGCGGCCTCTTCGTCGTGCTCGTCACGCTCTTCTTCCTGCGCTCGGCGCGCACGTCGCTCGTCATCGCGCTCACGATCCCCTTCTCGCTCATCATCGCCTCGGTGTTCATGTTCCTCAAGGGCTGGACGATCAACCTGATGAGCCTCTCGGCGCTCGCGCTCGCGGTCGGCATGGTCGTCGACAACGCGGTCGTGGTGCTGGAGAACGTCATCTCGCACGTCTCGCGCGGCGCCGGCCGGCGCGAGGCCGCGATGTTCGGCGCGGACGAGGTCGGCACCGCGATCCTCGCCTCGACCCTGACGACGATCGTCGTGTTCGTGCCGCTCGTCTTCGTGGACGGCGTGACGGGCATCATGCTCGGACAGCTCGGCGGCATCGTGACGGCGACGCTCGTCGCGTCGGTCGTGTGCTCGCTGCTCCTCACGCCGATGCTCGCCTCGAAGCTCCTGCGCCCGCCGCCGGCGGGCAATGGCGCCTACGCGCGCTTCTACGCGTGGAGCGAGGCGCGCTTCGCCGCGGTGGAGCGCGGCTACGGGCGGCTCCTCTCCGCCGCGCTGCACGCGCGCTGGCTCGTCGTGCTCGCCGCGGCTCTCGTGGTCTTCCTCACCGTGCGCGGCTTCGGAACGCTCGGCAGCGAGTTCATGGGCAAGGAGGACACGGGCCAGCTCTCGATCAACTACCAGCTCCCGCTCAGCACGCGCTACGAGATCACGGCCGCGACCGGCCGCCGCATCCTCGAAGTGGTGCACCGCGTCTGCGGCGACGACAAGATCGTCTCCGAAATGCTCCGCGCCGGCGGCTCGGGCGGGTTCGGCGGCGGCGGCGGTTCGCACGCCGGCATGATCCGCCTGCGCCTCGTCGACGCGAAGTTCCGCGACAAGACCGCCGACGAATACGGCGACGCGATCACGCGCGAGGTCTCGCAGTGGCCGGAGATCGTCAAGGTCTTCTCCAACTCCGGCAACTTCCTCAACCGCATCCTCATGGGCGGCGGCGCGAACCTGCTGATCGAAATCTACGGCTACGACCTGGAGCAGACCACCGCGATCGCCGAGCGGATCAAGGCGATCGCGCAGGAGACGCCCGGCTCGCGCGACGTCCGCGTCTCGCAGGACATGGGCAAGCCCGAGCTCTCGATCGCGATCGACCGAGCGAAGGCCTCCGCGATGGGACTCACGATGCAGGAGATCACGGAAACGGTCTCCGCGCTCTTCCAGGGCGCCGACGCCTCGCAGTACCGCGAGGGCGAGGACGAATACGACATCACGCTGCGCCTCGCCGAGCCGGACCGCGCGTCGATCGAGGACATCCGCCGCACGGAGCTCCCGCTCCCCGGCGGCGGGCGCGTGCGTCTCGACGCCATCGCGCAGGTCGTCGAGGGAACGGGCCCCGTGAGCATCACGCGCAAGAACCAGCAGCGCATCGTCAACGTCGAGTTCGACGCGGCCGAGGGCCGCCCGGAGGGCGACGTGATGGCGGACGTGCGGCGGCGCATTGAATCGGAGATCATGCTGCCGAACGGCGTTTCCGTGGAATACGGCGGCATGATCGAGGAGCAGGAGAAGAGCGAAAAGGCTCTCTCGATGATGATCATGCTCGGCATCGTGCTCGTCTACATGGTGATGGCGGCGCAGTTCGAATCGCTCGTGCACCCGCTGCTCATCATGTTCGCCGTGCCGTTCGCGTTCTCGGGCGTCGTCGTGGTGCTCTCGCTCACCGGGACGCCGCTCTCGATGTCGGCCTACATCGGCATGGTGCTGCTCGTGGGCGTCGTCGTGAACAACGCCATCGTGCTCGTGGACTACGTGAACCTTCTGCGGGCGCGCGGCCGCGCGCTCCGGGACGCCATCGTCGAAGGCGGCCGCCAGCGCCTGCGCCCGGTGATGATCACGACCTGCACCACGGTTCTCGGCATGATGCCCATGGCGACGAGCCACGGCGACGGCTCCGCGACCTGGCGCCCGCTGGGCCTCGTGGTCGTCGGCGGCCTCGCCGTCGCGTCCCTCGTCTCGATGGTCCTCGTCCCGACGCTCTACTACATCGTCGAGCGCCGCCGCGCCGCGCATGCCGAGAATCAAGTTTCCATCCAACATTCCAACCCGTGAACCCAACCACGAATGAATCCATGAAAACGACAAGCACCCACAAACTCCGTTTCTCCATTCTCGTTGCCGCCGGTGCGTTGCTCCTGTCGGCCGGATGCGTTTCCCCGACCGTTCCCGCCGTAAACGCGGAAACGAAGGAGATCGACCTCGGAAAAGGCGTGAAACTGGAAATGGTCCGGCTTCCGAACGACTTGTGGTTCGGAAAATGCGAGGTCACGCAGAACCAATGGATGCGCCTGATGGACAAGAATCCGTCGCTTTACCAAGATGGCAAGAATCCCGTCGGCGCGGTATCGTGGAACGATTGCCTGAAATTCGTCGAAAAACTCAATGCCCTTCCCGCGGCCAAGGAATCCGGACTCGCGTTCCGCATGCCGGACGACGAAGAATGGGTGTTCGCCGCCAGCGCCGGCGCGGAGGGGAACGACGCCATCACGAAGCTTCCCGACGGCACGGAACTGAAAGCGGCCGATCTCGGCCGGATCGCCTGGATCGAAGACAACGCCGGACATTGGCAACATCCCGTTGGAAAGAAGATGCCGAACGCCTTCGGCCTGCATGATACGATCGGAAACGCGATGGAGCTGACCCGTTCGAAACGCAATTCCAGCACCTTCGTCCGCCGCGGGGGTTGGCACGGTTGCAGTGCCGAAGACTGCGGGAAACCGAGCTTTTGCCCGGCCGATGCCACGAATCCCGCCTGCGGCTTCCGCCTCTGCGCCGATCGGGCCGCGGACCGGTGATCGGCCCGGAACGACCCGCCATCGGACCCCGGACGCAAAGAACGACCGTGAAACAACTTGCCGTCGCCAACGACATCGCGATCGACTCCGACATCCGCGCGCTGCTCGCGGAACTCGGCATCAAGGCCTGGACCCGCATCCCGCGCGCGGCGGGGCGGGGGCCGCGCACCGGCGCGCGGGAGGACGACCACGTGTGGCCGGGCTACAACGCCGTGACGCTCGCGGTCGTGGACGACGCGCTCGCGGCGCGCGCCCTCGACGCGCTTCGCGCTTTCCGCGAGGCGCACCCGAAGGCCGGCCTTTTCGCCTGGACGGTTCCCGTCGACGCCGCGCTCTGAGCGCGGCGCGCGGGGACGCGGGCCATCCCTACTTGCGCTCGCCCTTGTAGAGGATCGTCTTGTGCGGGTCGTGCCAGAACTCGACGAACGTGAAGTCCATCGAGTTGCCGGAGAACGTCCCGGAAATCTCGCCCGTTCCGACGCCCGGGTTCTTCATCGGGCCGGAGAACTTGTTCCCGCTCGTCTTGTAGGTGCCGCTGACGCGGGTGCGCGACGCGGACGGCGTGTCCTTGATGTACCACGATCCGTCGGCGTTGAAGAAAACGTACCACGAGCCGGAACCGGACTTCTCCCTGAGGAACCACGTGCCGACGATCGACGAGGATTGGGCCGCGTGGCGGGCGTTGGCCCCGCCGGCCGCGGCGGCGAAGGCCTCGTCGTCGTTGGAGACGAATTCGCAGCCGCAGAGCAGGGCGGCCGCGGCGGCGAGCGGAAGGAGACGGGAAAGACGTTTCATGGGCGGCGATTCTAGCAGAAAGCGGGTTGCCGCGGCAAGCCGCTTTCTGCTAGACTTCCCCGCATGCCCGACCCCGTCCTCCTCACCAGCCCGTCCAACCCCCGGATCAAGGAAATCGCCAAGCTCCGGCAGCGCTCGCACCGCGACAAGGCGGGCGCGCTCCTGATCGAGGGATACCGCGAGCTCAAGCGCGCGCTCGACAACGGGTACCGGCCGCGGACCGTCGTGACGTGCCCGGAACTGTTCCTCGGCAAACACGAGCCCGCGCTCGTCGCGCGCTGCACGGAGGCCGGCGCGCAGCACCTCGTCGTCGCGCCGACGGTCTTCGCGAAGATCTCCGCGCGCGACCGGCCGGACGGCCTGGTCGCGGTGGGGCCGCAGATCCGGCTCGCGCTCTCCGACCTGAAGCTGCCGCCGAACCCGCTCGTCGTCGTGGCGGAGTCCGTCGAGAAGCCCGGCAACCTCGGCACGATCCTGCGCAGCGCGGACGCCGCGGGCGCCGCGGCGGTGATCGTCTGCGACCGCTGCACCGACGTCCAGAACCCGAATGTCGTGCGCGCGAGCGTCGGCACGCTCTTTTCGCTGCCCGTGGTCGAGACGACGACCGCCGAGGCGGTCCCGTGGCTGCAGGAGCGCGGGTTCACGATCCTCGCCTCGACGCCGCACGCGGAGGGCTTCCACACGGACCACGACCTGACGGGCCCCACGGCGATCGTCGTCGGCGCCGAGCAGGTCGGCCTCACGGACGCGTGGCTCAAGAGCCCTGCGTGCGTGCGCGTCCGCATCCCGATGCTCGGGCAGTGCGATTCGCTCAACGTCGCCGCCGCGACGACGATCCTGCTCTACGAGGCCGTCCGCCAGCGCGTGGCGAAGGACCGGTCGATCGTCCCGCCGCCCGCCGTGCACGAACACGGCGGCGACGACCCGCACGACGGCGTGCACGCGGTCGACTTCGACGACTGATTCCGGCGCCGGCCGGCGCTAGCGGATGACGCCGCGCTTCGAAGTGCGGAAGAACTCCGCGAGTTCGCGGATCTCCGGCAGGTCGGGCAGCTCCGTTTCGAAGCGGGCCAGCGCGTCCGTGACGTTGAGACCCGAGTGGCAGAGCAGCTTGTAGGCGGCTCGCAGGGCTTCGATCGTCTCCTTCGGGAAGCCGCGGCGGCCGAGGCCGACGACGTTCACGCCGCAGCAGGCCGCGGGCGAGCCGTCCGTGATGAAGTACGGCGCGGCGTCCTGCCGGAGGGGCGTGGCGCCGCCGATCATCGCGTGGGCGCCGATGCGCACGAACTGGTGCGCGCCGACGAGGCCGGAGACCACGGCCCAGTCGCCGACCGTCACTTCGCCCGCGAACTGGGTCACGTTGGAGACGATGACGTGGTTGCCGAAGACGCAGCCGTGCGCGAGGTGGCAGTAGGCCATGATCAGGCAGTCCGAACCGACGACGGTCGATTCGCCGTCCTTCGTCCCGCAGTTGATCGTCACGTACTCGCGCAGGACCGTGCGGTCGCCGACCTTGACGTAGGTCCTGTTGCCTTCCTTGAACTTGAGGTCCTGCGTCTTGCCGCCGATGTGCGCGAACGGGAAGACCTGGCAGTTTTCGCCGAGCGTCGTGTCGCCGTCGACGATCGCGTGCGCCTGGACGACGGTGCCGGCGCCGAGCGTGACGCCCGGCCCGACGATCGCGTAGGGTCCGACCTGGACGCCGTCCCCGAGCTTCGCGGCGGGGTCGACGATGGCGGTGGGGTGGATGTTCGTCATGGTGTTCTAGCCGGCCTTGTGCGGGATGAGCATGAAGTTGATGGCGACTTCGGTGGCGACCTTGCCGTCGACGAGGATCTTTCCGGTCGCCTTGCCGAAGCGGCCCTTGTGGTTGACGAGCGCCGTTTCGATGCGGAGCTGGTCGCCGGGGACGATCATGCGGCGGAAGCGCGCGTTCTCGACGCCGGTGAGGATGGTGTCGTAGGACGTGGCGCCGCCCGTGGCGTCTTCGGTCTTGGCGGAGAGGCACATCAGGGCGCACGCCTGCGCGATCGCCTCGATCTGGAGCACGCCCGGCATGATCGGCTGGCCGGGGAAGTGCCCCTGGAAGAAGGGCTCGTTGAACGTCATGTTCTTGATCGCGACGAGGCGGGAACCGTCCTCGGCCGCTTCGAGGACCCGGTCGACGAGCAGGAACGGGTAGCGGTGCGGGAGGAGCTCGAGAATCTTGTCGATGCCGAACGAGGTCATGGGTGTCTTCTTTGCCTTTTCGTTCCGCGGGGTCCCGCGGAAACGCGCCGGAGTCTAGCAAATCTCCGCCATGCGCGCAAGCGCGTTGCGGGGGCGGGGCGGTTGTGCTAGAATCCCGGTCCCGACGCAAGGAGCCTTTCCCATGAACCTTTCCCCCGAACAGCAGGAACTCGTCCGCGCCTGGGCCGCCCAGGGCGATTCGATTTCCGACATCCAGACCAAGCTCGCGTCCGAATGCGGCGTGCACCTGAGCTACATGGACACGCGCTTCCTCCTGCTCGACCTCTCCGTGACGCTCGCCGAGAAGAACGCGAAGAAGTCCGGGCCGCCGCCCGCGCCCGCCGCGCCCGCGCCGGAGCCCGGGGACGACGGCGCCGCGCCGCCGGTGCCCGGGGGAGGGGCGGACGGCGGGGATTTGCCGCCGGAAGAGGACGAGCCGCTTCCCGCGGACGACGGACCGGCCGGGGCGGAGCCCGCGTCGCCGGCGGGCGCCGGCGACGTCC
>JAFPUX010000224.1 GCA_017413145.1 Kiritimatiellia bacterium
GCGCCGCATGCGGCGAACGTCGCCCTCGCCGGGGATTTCAACGGCTGGCGCGCCGCGCCGATGGAGCGGCTGGACTGCGGCGCATGGACCGCCGTCGCCGCCGGCGTCCGCGACGGGCAGGTCGCGCGACGCGGCGTCCGCCGCGCCGAGGTCGAGCGTCAGCAGGAGCGATTCGGGCAGCGCGAACAGGTCGAGCGGGTTGGATACGAGTCCCTGGTCGACGAGCGCCGTGGCGACTTTGTCGCCGAGCCCCTCGATGTCCAGCGCGTCGCGCGAGGCGAAGTGCGCGAGGCGCGCGACGAGCTGCGCGGGGCAGAGGAAATTCGTGCAGCGGACGGCGACTTCGCCCTCGGCGCGCGAAACGGGCGCGCCGCAGACCGGACACGTCTCCGGCATGCGGAATTCGATCTCCGCGCCGGTGCGCTTCTCCGTCAGGACGGAGACGACCGCGGGGATGACTTCGCCCGCCTTCTCGATCAGGACGTGGTCGCCGATGCGGATGTCCTTTCGGCGGATGTCGTCCTCGTTGTGCAGCGTCGCGCGGGAGATGTTCGAGCCGGCGAGCGGGACGGTGCGCAGCTCCGCGACGGGCGTGAGGACGCCGGTGCGGCCGACCTGCACCGTGATCGCCTCGACGACCGTCTCGGCGCGCTCCGGCTCGTACTTGAACGCGCGCGCCCAGCGCGGCGCCTTGGCGGTGGAACCGAGCGTCGCGTAAAGCGAACGGTCGTCGACTTTGACCACCGCGCCGTCCATCTCGAACGGGAACGAATGGCGCAGTTTTTCGAGCTCGTCGATCGCGCGGTAGACTTCGTCCATCCCGCGGCAGGCCCACGTGCGCGGCTGCACGGGGAAGCCGAGCGCCCGCAGGCGCTCCGTGAGCGCCCGGTGCGTGGCGGGGTCCGGCTCGCCGCGCAGCGTGCCGACGCCGTACAGGATCGCGGAGAGCGGGCGCGCGGCGACTTCGCGGGGGTCGAGCAGCTTGAGCGAGCCGGCGGCGGCGTTGCGCGGGTTTTTGAACGGCTCCTCGCCGCGGGCGGCCTGCTCGCGCACGAGGTCGAGGAAGCCGCGCTTGGGCATGTAGATTTCGCCGCGCGCTTCGAACGTCTCCGCGTCGCACGGGATGCGCAGCGGCAGGGCGCGGATCGTGCGCGCGCCGGCGGTCACGTCGTCGCCGACCTCGCCGTCGCCGCGGGTGGCCGCGACGGCGAGGACGCCTCGCTCGTACGTCGCGCTGAACGCGAGGCCGTCGATCTTGGGCTCGACGACGTAGTCGACCGTCTCGCGCCCGGTGATCGCGCGGACCATCGCGTCGAAGTCCGCGAGCTCCGCGCGGTCGTAGGTGTTCTCCAGCGACTGCATCGGGATCGCGTGGGCGACTTTCTCGAAGCCGTCGAGCGGCGCGCCGCCGACGCGCTGCGTGGGCGAATCGGGCGTGCGCAGCTCCGGGTGCGCGTCCTCCAGGTCGCGCAGCTCGCGCATCATCGCGTCGAACTCGCGGTCGGAGATTTCGGGCGCGGCGTCGCGGTAGTAGAGCACGGTGTGGCGCGCGAGTTCCGCGCGGAGGAACGCCGCGCGCGCGGCCGCGGCGGGGTCCGCCGGCGCGGCGGACTGGCTGAACAGGTCGTCGGTCATGCGGGCGATTCTAACACAAAAACGCGCCCGCGCCACGCGGAAAAAAGCGGTTGAACCGCGAACGCGTTTCTGGTAACATTCCCCGCCGATTCCAACAAAACAAGAAGAAGCAAGACACCCCCCCCATGAGCCAAGTCGAACTCGAATCCGTCCGCGCCAAGTTCCGGCAGCACGAGAAGGACACCGGGTCCTGCGACGTGCAGGTCGCGGTCCTCACGAAGAAAATCGAGCACCTCACGGAACACCTCAAGGCCAACCCGCACGACCACAACTCGCGCCGCGGCCTGATCAAGATGGTCAACCAGCGCCGCACGCTGCTGGACTACCTCAAGCGCACCGACGAGCCCCGCTACATCGCTCTCGTCAAAGAGCTGGGTCTCCGCCGGTAGGCGCCTTTTCCGCCTCCGTTCCCGTCGCGCGGCGGAAAAGCGGCGCACCGGCCGATCGGACGACCCTCCGACCGGTTGCGGCCTTTTTCTCCGCGGGCTGGAGCCCGGCGGGACGCCCTTTTTGCATACACGAAACAACAACCAGAAAGAAAATCAGATGGAAAACACCGTTTCCGTTTCCTGCGACGTCGGGGGCCAGACCCTCGTCATCGAAACCGGCCTGCTCGCCAAGCAGGCCGCCGGCGCCGTCACCGCGCGCCTCGGCGACAACGTCGTCTTCTCCGCCGTCACCTGCACCGAGACGCCCCGCGAGGGCATCGACTACTTTCCGCTGCAGTGCGAATACCGCGAGAAGTTCTACGCCTGCGGCCGCTTCCCCGGCGGCTTCTTCAAGCGCGAGTCCCGCCCCTCCGAGAAGGAGATCCTCACGGCCCGCCTCACGGACCGCCCGATCCGCCCGCTCTTCCCCGACGGCTACCACAACGACGTGCAGGTGAACAACACCCTGCTCAGCGCCGACGGCGTCCACGAGCCGGACTTCCTCTCCGTGATCGCCGCCTCCGCCGCGCTCCACATCTCCGAGATTCCGTTCATGGGCCCGATCGGCGCCGTGCGCGTCGGCCGCGTGGACGGAAAGTTCATCCTCAACCCGACGCAGGCCCAGCGCAAGGAGGGCGACCTCGACCTGCTCTACTCCGGCACCGCGGACCGCTTCCTCATGATGGAGGGCGGCGCCAAGGAGATCCCGGAGGCGGACTTCCTCGCCGCGCTCAAGTTCGGCCAGGAGTGCGTCGCGAAGATCGTCGCGATCCAGAAGGAACTCCGCGCCAAGCTCGGCAAGGCCGAGAAGAACGTCGTCGACGGCGACGCCTGCCGCAAGGATCTCTTGGACGCCGCGCGCGCCGGCTTCGGCGAGAAGTTCGCCGAGGTTCTCACGATTCCCGGCAAGCTCGCCCGCCAGGACGCCGTGAAGGAAACGACCGCCGCCATGAAGGAAGCGCTCGCCGCGCAGTTCCCGGAGATGACGGACGAGGAGTTCCGCGCGATGGAGGACTGCCTCGAGATCGAGACCGTCCGCAAGAACGTCCTCGAGCGCGGCAAGCGCATCGACGGCCGCGGCTTCGACGACATCCGCCCGCTCGCCGCGCAGGTCGGCGTCCTCCCGCGCGCCCACGGCTCCGCCGTGTTCAGCCGCGGCGAGACGCAGTCGCTCGGCATCTGCACGCTCGCGCCCCTCAAGGACGCGCAGGAGATCGACGCCATCACCGGCGGCCAGACCGAGAAGAAGTTCTTCCTGCACTACAACTTCCCGCCCTACTGCACGGGCGAGGTCGGCCGTCTCGGCACCACCGGCCGCCGCGAGATCGGCCACGGCAACCTCGCCGAGCGCGCGCTCCTGCCGGTCGTCCCCGAGGACTACGACTACGCCGTGCGCATGGTCTCCGAGATCATGGGCTCCAACGGCTCCTCGTCGATGGCGTCGATCTGCGTCGGCACCCTCGCGATGATGGACGCCGGCGTCCCGATCAAGAAGCCCGTCGCGGGCATCTCCTGCGGCCTCTTCACGACGCCGGACGAGAGCAAGGCCGTCCTCGTCACCGACATCCTCGGCGCCGAAGACCACTGCGGCGACATGGACTTCAAGATCGGCGGCACCCGCGACGGCATCACGGGCTTCCAGGTCGACCTGAAGATCCGCGGCCTCACGTGGGACCTCGTCGAGCAGGCGATCGAGCGCGACCGCGTCGCGCGCATGAAGATCCTCGACTTCATCGAGTCGGTCCTGCCCGCGCCGCGCGCCGAGCTCTCGCCCTTCGCGCCGCGCATCAAGGTCATCCAGATCAACCCGGAGAAGATCGGCGCCCTCATCGGGCCCGGCGGCAAGAACATCCGCGGCATCTGCGCCCTCACCGGCGCGCAGATCGACATCGCCGAGGACGACTCCGGCAAGGTCTCGATCTACGCGACGAGCAAGGAGTCGATGGACGCGGCCGAGAAGGAGATCAACAAGTCCTGCGCCGAGCCGGAGGAAGGCATGCTCTACGAGGGCAAGGTCACCGGCGTCAAGGCGTTCGGCGCGTTCGTCGAGATCCTGCCCGGCGTGGACGGCCTCTGCCACATCAGCGAGTTCAGCGACAAGTTCCTCAAGTCGATGGACGGCGTCTGCAAGGAAGGCGACAAGCTGTGGGTCAAGTGCCTGGGCGTCGACGACCGCGGCCGCATCAAGCTCTCGCGCAAGGCGGCCCTCGCCGAAATGGGCGACAAGGCCTAGTTCCGCGCTTCCGCGAAACGCGGCGGGGCCGGCGGCGGATGCCGCCGGCCCCGTCTTTTTCCCGCGAAAAACGGGCTTGCATCCGACGGGCCGTTTCCGGTACAATCTTCCGCGTCACACGGCAACCGCGGGGCGCCGCGGCGGCGTCCCGCCCGCAACCAGATTCAAACACGAAAACCGGCCCCCGCAAGGGGCCTTCCACGGAGTCAACCATGGCCAACAACTATGAAATGACGGGCAGCGTCGTCAAGGTCGGCGAGCTGCAGACCTTCCCCAGCGGCTTCACGAAGCGCGAACTCGTCATCAACGACAACGACCCCCGTTTCCCCCAGGAAATCGCGTTCTCCTTCACGAAGGACCGCGCGGCCCTGATCGAGAACCTGAACCCGGGCGACCTCGTGACCGTTTCGTTCGACGTCCGCGGCCGCTCCTACCAGGACCGCCACTTCGTGGACCTGAACGGCTGGCGCTGCCGTCCGGCCGACCAGCCCGCCGCCGAGGCCGGCGCGACGCTCGCC
>JAFPUX010000225.1 GCA_017413145.1 Kiritimatiellia bacterium
CGCCGCCCGCGGCGCCGCCGGACGTCGACTGCGCGGGCGACCACCGGATCGTCATGGCCGCCGCGATGCTCGCGACGCGGTCGCCGTGCGTCCTGCGCGGCGCGGACGCGGTCGCGAAGTCGTATCCGTCGTTCTTCGACGACTACCGCCGCGCCGGCGGCCGCGCCGAACCGGTCGCGTAAGCGCCCTCGCCGCGCCTAGAGCGGTTCGAGGACGTGCAGCGACTGCGTGATCGCGCAGGCGTCCGCGGCGGGCATGCGCTTGACGGGACAATCCGGCGCCCACGGATCCGAGTAGAGGATCGTGTCGCCGCCGTCCTCGTAGCCGACGACCAGCCGCAGGTGGCCGGCGCGCGACCCGCCCTCGACGTTCGGCTCGGGGACGACGCCGAGGACGACGCCCCAGAGCAGCGGACGCCACGCGGCGATCTCGCGGCGGACGTTCGCGCGGAACGCGGGCAGGCGCGGCGCGGCCGCTTCGCGCAGCAGCGCCGGGTCGGCGCGGCCGAAGAGTTTCCCGAGGTCGACCGTGGCGGATATGAAGTCGTCCGGCACGGCGAGCGGGAAAACGCCGCGCGTCCGGGCGAGACGGTTGTACTCGCGGGCCAGCGAAAAGGCGCGCACCGGATCGACCGAAACGATCGGGCGCAGGCGGAAGCCCTTTTCGCGCAACAGCGGCCCGAGCGCGCGGTAGAACGCGTCGATGTCGGCGCCGCCGTCGCGCGTGCAGCCGCCGTAGAGCGCGAGCGTGCCCTGCGGAACGGGGGAACCGGCGTACGCCAACGCGCGGGCGAGCGTCGCCGGCGCGCAGTAGGCGGCCTCCTTCTGGACGACCGCCGGCACGCCGCCGAGGATCGCGCGCGGCGGCGGAGCCGGAGGCGAGACGCAGCCGGCGGCGAGGAGGACGAGGAAGACCGGAAGACGGCGCATGGTCGTCAGTCCGCGAGGGGGGCGAGGTCCTTGTCGGAGCCGAAGACGACGAGACGGTCGTCCGCCCGCAGCACCTCGGAACCGGTCGGGATGATCGTCTCGCGGGGGCGGGTTGCGTCGCCCGTCACGCGGCGCACGGAGAGCACCGTGATGCCGAACGCCTGGCGGACGTTGCCCTCGGCGAGCGACTTGCCGGCGAGCGCGGGCGGGACGGCGACCTCGGCGACCGAATAGCCGTCCGCGATCGAGAAGACGTCGATCGGGTTGCGGTGCAGGATCGATTCGGCGAGGCGGTAGGCGCGGTCGCGGTCGGGGTAGACCACGTTGTCCGCGCCGATGCGCGCGAGGATGCGGCCGTGGACCGCCGACGCGGCCTTGGCGACGACGCGCGGGACCTTGAGGTCCTTGCAGTTGATCGTCGCGAGGGTCGACGCCTCCATCGCCGAGCCGATCGCGACGACGGCGATGTCGCAGTTCTCGAACCCGGCGTCGCGCAGGACGCCGGGGTTCGTCGCGTCGCCCTGGATCGCGCGGATCGGGCTGTCCGCGAAGCTTTGCACGACGTTCCAGTCCTTCTCGACGAGCGTGACGTCGAGTCCGTTCGCGGCGAGCGCCTCGGCGAGCGTGAGGCCGAAGCGCCCCCCGCCGACGATGCCGATTTTCCGGTTCTTTGCCATGGTTGCCTGTCCTTTTCCCGCGGGCGCTAGCCCACGATGACGTTTTCCTCGGGGAATCGTTTCGAAAGATCCGCCCTGCGCCGGCGGAAGAGCGTGAGAACGAGCGCGACGGGGCCGAGGCGCCCCGCGAACATCGCGGCGGAGACGACGGCCAGCCCCGGCCCGGAGAGCGAGGCGGTCGTTCCGTCGATCTCCATGCCGTTGTTGGCAAAGGCCGAAACGGCCTCGAAGACGAGCGCGCCCGGGCGGGCCGGCCCGCCCGTCTCCGCGAGCAGCAGCGCGAAGGTCGTGAGGGCGACCGCGGACCCGGCGAGGACCGTCACGGCGATCGCGTCGCCCACGGCGCGCCGCGGGACGGAGCGCCCGTGCAGCTCGGGCGTGTCGCGCGAGTGGAACATCGCCCGGACCGTCGCGAAGAGGACCGCGACGGTCGTCGTCTTCACGCCGCCGCCCGTGGAGCCCGGCGCCGCGCCGACGAACATGAGCGCCATCGTGAAGGCGAGCGTCGCGGGACCGTAGGACGCGACCGACACGCACGCGAAGCCGGACGAGCGCGACGAGAACGCCTGGAAGAGCGCCGCGCAGAAGGTTTCGCCGCCGGACAGGCCCGCGTAGGCGCCGCGCGCCTCGAGCGCCGGATAGACCAGGAGCGAGAGCAGCACCACCGCGGCCACGCCCTCCAACACGAGCCGCGAGTGCAGGGAGACGCGGCCGCGCTCGAGGCGGTTGCGGCGCCAGGGGCGGCGCGCGGACAGGTTCGCGAAGACGATGAATCCGATGCCTCCGGCGAAGGAAAGGGCGCAGGAGACGAAAGTCGCACACGGGTCGCGCAGCAGCGGCGCGAACGAATCGGGGAACAGGCTGAAGCCCGCGTTGCAGAACGACATCACCGAGAAAAACGCCCCGCGCGCCAGCGCGGTCCCGAAGCCGAGGCCCAGGTCCAGCTCCCCGAAACGCGACGCCAGCAGGAGCGCGCCCGCGGCCTCGCACCAGAGCGTGAAGACCACGGTCTGCCACAGGACGGGGCCGACCTGGCGCGGCGCAGAAGCGCCGAGCGTGTTCATGACGGAGCGCTCCTCGTCCACCGAGAGCGACCGCCCAGCGGCGAGGAAGAGGAACGTGCCGATCGTCATGATCCCGAGGCCGCCGAGCTCCACGAGAACGACGAGCACCGCCTTGCCGAACGGCGTAAGCGCGGCGCCCACGCCGACCGGGTCGAGTCCGGTCACGCAGCAGGCGCTCGTGGCGAGGAAGAGGGACTTGAGGTCCAGGTGCCACGCGCCGTCCGCGTTCGCGAACGGCAGCGCGAAAAGCAGCGCCCCGACGGCGACGGCCGCCGCGAAGGCGAGCACCACGAGCCGCGAGGGCGCGCCGAAGCTGCGCTGGAACCGGGTTCGCGCGATCATCGGGCCGGGAGAGCTGGACGGGTTGCGGGCATGCGCGGAATTCTACCACACCCCGCGCGCCCGTGGCAACGCCGTGTTCGCGCATCCGCGCCCGCGCACGAAGCGCGCATTTTCGCTTGCGCCGCGCGCGCGGATGTGGTAACCTTCGCGCCCATTCCGCTCCGGTCGCCGACGCCCGGGGCGGGGAACCCGGGCGCACGGCGGGTGCCGCGCAAGTCCCGCGAACGACAACCAGCCAACCAAAGCGCCGGAAACCTGCAATGCTGAAAAAACAGGAAAAGAACACGGCCGAACGCCAGGCGTTCGCCGAAATGCTCGAACAGTCCCAGAACCAGGCGCCCGAGCAGCGCATCGTCAAGGGCATGGTTCTCGAAGTCCGTCCCGGCGAGGTCCTCGTCGACGTCGGAGCCAAGTCCGAAGGCGTCATCCCCGCCTCCGAGTTCGCGGACGTCGCGGCCGTCAAGCCCGGCGACGAAGTGGACGTGCTCGTCATCCAGAGCGAGAACGACGAAGGAACGGTCGTGCTCTCCAAGAAGCTCGCCGACGAGAAGATCAAGTGGGAGGCCGTGTTCCAGCGCTACCAGGAAGGGTCGGTCGTCAAGGGCGTCGTCAAGGGCAAGGTCCGCGGCGGCCTCCTCGTGGACGTCGCGGGCGTGGACGCGTTCCTGCCCGGCTCGCAGATCGACCTGGTGCCCGTCCACGAGACGGACGCGTTCGTCGGCAACGAATACGAGTTCAAGCTCATCAAGCTCGTGCCCGAGCGCCGCAACATCATCCTCTCCCGCCGCGAGCTCCTCGAGGAGCAGCAGTCGGAGAAGCGCCGCGCTCTGCTCGAGACCCTCGCGGTCGGCGAGAAGCGCAAGGGCCGCGTGAAGAACATCACCGACTTCGGCGCGTTCGTGGACTTGGACGGCATCGACGGCCTGATCCACATCACGGACCTCTCGTGGGGCCGCGTCAAGCACCCCTCCGAGGTCGTCCAGCCCGACCAGGAGATCGAGGTCGTCATCCTCGACGTGGACCGCGAGCGCGGCCGCGTCTCCCTCGGCCTCAAGCAGGCCCAGCCCAACCCCTGGGAGACCATCGAGGCCAAGTACCCGGTCAACGCCCGCCTCCGCGGCAAGGTCGTCAGCCTCGCCCCCTACGGCGCGTTCATCGAGCTCGAGCCCGGCATCGAGGGTCTCGTGCACGTCTCCGAGTTCTCGTGGACGCGCCACGTCTCCCGCCCGTCCGACATGCTCCAGGTCGGCGACGAGGTCGACGTCATGGTCCTCTCCGTCAACAAGGAGGACCAGAAGATCGCCCTCGGCATCCGCCAGACGGAGGAGAACCCCTGGGACACGGTCGCCGAGCGCTTCCCGGTCGGCACCCGCGTCAAGGGCAAGGTCCGCAACTTCACCAGCTACGGCGCCTTCGTCCAGATGGAAGACGGCATCGACGGCATGATCCACGTCTCCGACATGAGCTGGACGCGCAAGGTCAACCACCCGACCGAGGTCCTCCAGAAGGGCCAGGAGGTCGAGGCGGTCGTCCTCGAGATCGACACGGCCGGCCAGCGCATCTCGCTGGGCCTCAAGCAGGCCCAGGAGGATCCGTGGACGACGATCACCTCGCACTACGCGGTCGGCCAGACCGTCAAGGGCAAGGTCTCCAAGATCGCCTCCTTCGGCGCGTTCGTCGAGCTGGAGGGCGGCGTGGACGGCCTGGTGCACATCTCGCAGATCTCCGACCAGCACGTCGAGCACGTCAAGGACGCGCTCAAGGTCGGCCAGGAGGTCGAGGCGCGCATCGTCCGCATCGACCGCGACGAGCGCCGCATCGGCCTCTCGCTGCGTCCGGCCGGCGAGGCGACCCCCGAAGAGGAGGCCGCCGCGTTCGACCTGCCCGAGGAATACAAGAACGAGGGCGCGCTCAAGGCCGGCCAGAACATCGTCGGCCTCGCCTCGGCGTTCGACCAGGCGTTCGGCGGCGAGGAATGGTCGCCCGACTCCAAGGACGAGCCCGCCAAGTAAGGCGGCGCTCCGTCCCGGAAAAAGAACGGCGCGCGGTCTCCCGACCGCGCGCCGGTCCTTTTTCTTTCCCGCGCGCCCGCGCCGGGACGCGGAACGCGGGCCCGGCCGCCGCGTCATTCCGCGCCGCCGAACCGGATGAAGAGCGGTTCCGCCGCCGTGCGGACGTACCAGAAGCCGGTGCCGGCCGGGACCGGACCGCCGTCGACCCAGACCTGCTGCAGGCGACCGTTGACGCGCTTCGTCGCGTTGCGGCCCCACGCCGTGTTGGCGGCGTTGCGGATGTGGATCCGCTGGTTCCCCGCCGCGTCCTGCACGACGATGCGGTCGGTGGCGGCCGGCGTCGCGGCGGCGCCTTCGCCGTCGACGAACGCGAGCTCGTTCATGCCGATTTCGTCCATCGTCGGATTCGCGACGAGCGTGTAGCCGGGCGCGTCCGCCGTCCCGCCTTCGAGCGGGACCTCGTAGGTGTCGCCGACGTAACGGCCGACCAGATAGAAGTACCCGGACGACGGATCGTTCCGCACGAGCCAGAAGGCGGTGCCGGGCTCGAGCGTCGTCGTGTTGGCGTCGGAGGACGAGAGTTCGCCGGACTTCTTGACCGTCGTGGAGGACGTCCACGACCTGCCGCCCGCGTACGCCCACGAGCGGAACGTGTCGTCCGACGCGTCGTAGACGAGGATCCGGTCGCCTTCGTCGGCGCGGGTGCCGGCGGTAAGCCCGTTCGGATTGACCGCCTCGGAAACGGTGATGGGCTCGTTCGCCTCCTCTTCCGTGTCCATCGACATCCACGGCGCCGCCGTCACGGTGTTCGGCGCCGCGCTCGACACGCGCAACACGCCGACCGTCGCGCAGGAGGCGAGAACCGCCTCGCCCGGGTAGAGCAGCTGGTTCGTCGACGTCAGCACCATGTTGAAGACGTAGAGGCCGGTTGGGTCGTTCGGCCCGAGCGGCACGTTCATCTCGTACTTGTCGGAGAGCGCGCCCTGTGTAAACTCCGTCGCCCCCTTGAGTTTCCGGTCGAGGCGGTAGTTCACGTTGAGTCCGGTGTTGCGGAGCGCCGCGACGCCGGGGAAATACACGACGAACGCGTTCGCGTCCACGCGGCTGCCGCTTTGACGGACGGCGGCAACGAGCTTCTGGCCGAGGTCGTTGCGCTCGATGACGTAGTTCTGCCAGAGCTTGAGGCCGTTCGTGCAAACCCCGTCCAGGATCGCGTAGCGGTTGGTGGCGAAATCCACGCTTGTCAAGCCGGTGACGTCCAGCAACCAGCCCGGGTCGCTTACGTGGATCGGCGTGTTGTAGCCGGTGTAGCCGTCCATGTTGACCTTGTAGTCCCACGCCTCGATCGTGAAGGTGCAGTTCGTCGTGAAGGTCGTGTGGTTCGAGGCCGACACGCGGTAGAACAGCTTGTAGGTCCCCGGCAGCGTGAACGACGGGATCTCGGTCGTCCACTCGCTCGACTCGTCGCGGAATTCGCTCGTGAGCGGGTTGAGTTCGGGGCACTTGTGCCCGTACACGTTGGTCGTGACCGTCGGCACCTGCGCCGCGCCCGTGTAGCCCATGTCCGCGGCCGAGATTGTCGCGGTAAGCGGCGCGGGCTCGATCGTGATCATGAACGTCCCGCGCGCGTCGTCGTGGTTCGGGGCGGAGGCCTTGAACTGGATGATGTGCGTCCAGATCTCCGAGTAGGTCGTCGTGATCGTGCCCGACCAGTCGTTCGTCCCGACGCGGTACAGGAACGTGATGGGCTGGTCGTTGCGGAGGCCGTTCGTCGTCACCACGAGGCCCAGATCGTCGAACGGCTCGCCCGTGTAGGGCGTCGAGGTGTCCGCGATGGAAACCGTGAACTGCGCGTTCGTGACGGTGTACTTCGAACCCGTGTAGACGAGCATGTAGTTGTAGGTGACGTTCTCGTAGACGGGGTCGTTGTTCTCGTCGAGAACCGGTTCCCCGGTCTCCGGGTCAAAGACCTGTTCGCTGTTGATGAACGCCTGCCCGCCGTCGCTCAGCCCGAGCGTCCCCTGCACGATGTCGTATTGCCCGGTCGGCGAAAGGCTGGTCGCGGCGCAGGCCAGGGCGCCGGTCAGGCTGCCGCCGGCGCTCTGCCAGTGCTCCCAGCCAGGGCCTTCGGTGAGCCCGCCGTAGGACAGCGTGTAGGTCAACGGCTCCGGAGGCTCGTCGCCGTAGCACCCGATCTGCGCGTCCGCGTTCGCGTAGATCAGCAACGTGTTGGCGGGAACGGCGGTGATCGTCGTGAGCGTATGGTAGCGCTGGGAGTAGCAGACGGGTACGACGTTCGTCACGGCGACGCCGTCCGTCTCCGTGATATCTTTCCTCGTCAAGGCGAGCCGCACGTAGAAGTTCGTGTCGACCGGAGACCACATCGGGAACTGGGTCGATGTGCTCATGTCATCGGGATAGTTCGCGCAGGAGCCGAGGTTTACGACGACCATGCCGGGCATTTGCAGCAAATTGGTCTTCGCCGGATCCGCCTTGACGTCGGCCTCGATGCCGGAATAGAGCGCGACAAGATCGACCTCGGCGGGATCGAGGGTCGCGGTGGTCAGGTGGAAATCGACGGTCGCCTTGTGGTTGTTCCAGACGCCATCGTCGAAGATGACGCGAGGCTTGTCGATCATTTCCAGCAGGACGATCTGCTTCGACAGGAAGTACTTCGTCCCGGCCTCGTTGCCGGTCGCGAGCCGGACGTAGTAGGACTTGTTGCGCTCGATTCCGTCCGCCGCGTAGATCGTGAACTTCTTGCCCTCCCCGGCACGCCCGGTGCCCAGGTCGAGGAAGTGGACCGTGCTGCCGGTGGGCGCCGCATCGCCCTCGAGGTCGGCCCGGTTCTCGCTCCAGTAGCAGTAGAGGCGGGCGTCCGGCGCCGTGTCGAACAGGTTGTAGGTGATTTCCGCATAGTCCCGGGAGGGATCGTCCTCGAAGGGCATCTTCGGATCGGTTCCGTTGACCTCGACGGCCGGAACCTCGAACGAGGCGATCTCGTCCGAATACATGAAGGAGTTGGCGTTCTTGCGAGCGACGAGGCGCACCCAGTAGGTGAAGCCGACCGCTGGCGGCGTGAACGTGGTCGAGCCGATGCCGATGGTGTCGATCGCGACCTTGACCATTTCGCCGTTTCCGGCGGCGACGTCCTCCTCGCTCACGGTGCTGTAGAGGACGTAGATGTCGTTCGTCTGCGCCTGGATGCCGGCCCAGTAGGCGCGGTAGTTGATGTTGGCGATCATCTCCTTGCTGATGTAGTCGCAACGGGTCATCGTGATGCGCGGCTCCTCGGAGATCGGGTCGCGTCCATGGGCTTCGTAGGAAATGAGCACAACGCCGTCACCGCCGTCGCCCCCCCGCCAGTAGGTACTGTCGCTTTCATCGACGGTTTTGCCGTCGCCTTGGCCACGGCTGCTGCCACCGCCGCCGCCCGCGCCGGTGTTCTCGACGCCGGAGGTCGCCGGCGTGCCGTTGCGGACGTCCGCCGCGTTGCCGCCGATGCCGGATCCGCCGCCGCCCGGCTTGGAGAAGTTCAGGTTGCCGTCTTTGAGCTCGTCGCGGTAAATGTATCCGCCGCCGCCGCCTGCGCCGTAGAAGAGCGTCTCGCCGGTCATCGAGTTGGCGACGCCGACGCCGCCGGAGCCGCCCGTCGACCAGGAATCGAACGTCGCTCCGAGGCCGACGCGCCCCGCGCCGCCGCCGCCGCCCGCCGCAACCTTGCCGATTGCGCCGCCTTGCAGGAAATCGTTTCCTCGCCCGCCGTCGTGGCCGTAAACGCCGTCGTCCGTGGCCGTGCCGCCGAGCTTGGCGTAGGTGCCGCCGCCGCCCGACGCGCCGTCCGCGCCGGTCGCGACGTCCGCGTCGTTCGCGTAGCTGCCGCCGCCGCCGCCGCCGGGCACGAGGATGAGCGGATGCGCCTCGTCGCTCGCGAGGGCGAAGTAGGAGTTTTCGCCGTTCCCGTTCACGCTGTGCGTCGCGACGTCCGTGGGCGCGGTGCCGCCTTGGCCGACGGAGACGCGGTAGACCGTGCTCGTCGTCACGGGGAAGGACTCGCTGTGGAAGAGGCCGCCGCCGCCGCCGCCGCCGC
>JAFPUX010000028.1 GCA_017413145.1 Kiritimatiellia bacterium
ACGCGTCGGGCGTGCCGTTCGACTTCATGTCGCTCGACGACTTCCTCGCCCAGCCCGCGGGCCGCTACCGCAAGGCCGTCTTCCTCAACGTCTTCGCGCCGGAAGGCGAGATGCGGACCGCGCTGCAGCAGCGCGTCTCCGCCTCCGACTTCAAGTCGGTCTGGCTCTTCCACTGCCCCTTCAGCCTTCCGTCGTCGCAGGCGACGGTGCGCGACATCAACAACATGCCGTACCATGTCACCAACCCGACGGTGTGGCGGGACCTCCTCGTCGGAATGGGGGCCACGCCCGTCGCGCCGATCGGGCACTGCGTCCGCCGCCACGGCGACGTCCTCATGTTCCACACGGCGTCGAACGCGACGATCCGGATCAGCCTGCCGGCCGGCATGGAGCGGGTTCGCGAGCTCTACACCGGCGAGGTCTACGACTCCTCCGAGCTGACGCTCCAGTCCGACGGGCCGAACACCTGGGTGTTCAAGGCGGTTCCGTCCGCGTCGGAATCATGGCCGATCGGCGACTCCGTCGTCGCCACGCTGGACGCGGACGGCGTCCTGGCCTTCGCGGGCACGGGCCCGACATACGATTACGCCGACGCCTCGGACGTGCCGTGGGATCCGGCGTCGGTCACGGAGCTCCGGATCGGCGACGGCGTCGAGCTCGGCGAGAACGTCCTCGCGGCGCTCTCCGACGCGGTGCCGGTGAGCCTGTCGCTGGGCGAGCTGCGCAGCGGCTTCCCCGCCTCCGTCCCCGACGGCATGACGCTCGTGTCGACGACCGAGCTCGAGGCGCCCGGAATCGCGACACTGGAAATCGCGAACGGCACCGCGGTCCTCGGCATCGCGGTCTGCACCAACGCCGACCTCAACGCCAAGGCCGCGGACTGGGCCCCGGTCTCGCTCGAGAAGGCCGACCTCGGCGTCAGCGCGGACGGCACGAGAATCCTCGTCCCCGTCCCCGTGAACGCCGACCGCGGCTTCATGCTCCTCCGCTCCGGCGCCGCGGAATAGAATCCGTTCCGCGCGGGCGCGGCGACCACCAAAAAATGAGTATAGTCGGACGATGATACTTTCGTATAAGTTTCAAGACGGGCGGCTTCCTGTATGATATACCGCGTGACAATCCCCCGTGAATGGAGTCGTCGACCATGACAACCAAGAACACGATCCTCGATTTGATGGCCGCCGCCTTGCTGCTCGTCGCGGCCCCGTCCGCCTTTGCGGACGTCCAGCCGGCGGCGACCCCCGCTGCGACCCGCCAGGCCATCCAAGACGCGATCGACGCGGCCGCGCCGACCGGCGGCACCGTCACCCTCTCCGCCGGCACCTTCGAGATCGACGCGCAGCTCATGGTCACGAACGGCGTCACGCTCCAGGGCCAAGGCTGGGAGAACACGATCATCAAGCAGACGGCGACGCCCGGCGCGAACACTCGTGTTGTGACGCTCGACGGCGACGCGACGGTCCGTCATGTCACGCTGACGGGCGGACGCACGGCGGCCACCTGGGCCAGCGGATCAGGGGCTGGCGCCTATGTCAAGAATGGAACGATCTCGTGGTGCTGTATTATCAACAATGCCACGGGCGCGGGGGCGGCAACGGCAAACAACCTCTACGGCGGCGCGGTCAGTTTCTACGAAGGCAGGGGACAAATCGACCACACGATCATCGCATCCAATCGCGGCAATTCGGTTAACGGTTCCTGCTATGGCGGCGGCGTCGGCATCTACAATCCGTCGGGAGTCATCCTCGTCGATTCGTGCCTGATCTACGGAAACACCATCCCGAACGGCAATGGCGGGGGAATCTACGCTTCGTTCGGGAATTATCACAACCTGCTCACGGTCCGCAACACGACGATCGCGAACAACGAGGCGTCCGGATCGGGCGGAGGCGTGTACACGGCGGAGTATTATGCCGCCAACAAATTCAGCTTCGCGTTCGTCAACAGCCTTCTCGCGGACAACGTTTCGGGAAGCGAAGGCGCCGATCCGAACCTCACGCTGCCCAGTGACGATCGAATCGTGTCGGGCTATGCAGCGAAGTCCTCCAACAACCTGTTCGCGAACGGGACCGCCGCTCTTGGAACCCAATCGCAGAGTGTCTCCGGTAGCGGCGAGGCGTGGTTCGTCGACGCGGCGAACGGCGACTACCACCTGACCGCGACTTCTCCCGCGATCGACGCGGGTGCGACCTACGAAGGGATCGGGTTCGACCTCGACAACGTCGCGTTCGCCGATCCTCCGGCCGTGGGCTGCTACGAGTACGGCGAGCGCGCTGCGGATCCCGCGTTCGATCCGGCGCCGGGCTCCACGTTCTATCCATCGGCGAGCGTGACGCTCTCGTGCGCGACGGAAGGGGCGACGATCTACTACACGATCGACGGCTCCGTTCCGACCGATACCAGCACGGAATACACCACCCCCGTCCCCATCTCCGCGACGACGACGATCAAGGCGCGCGCCTATGCAACGGGGAAGGGGCCGAGCGGCATCGTCTCCGCAACCTATACGTTCAAGCGTCCCGTGCCGAAGCCGTCCGCGTTCAGGAAGTCGGTCGAAATCACGCTCGTGACCAATCTGTCGTCGACTGCAATCACGACGGGGATTCCCGCGCTCGTGCGTCTGGACGAGTCGACCATCGTCGGATTCCACTACGACGATTTCACGCTCACGAACGGCGGGGACATGATGTTCGTAGACGAAAACGGCGAGGCGCTTCCCCACGAAGTCGACACGTGGGATACGAGCGGCGAGTCGCTCGTCTGGGTGAAACTGCCCTCGACCGCCGCGAACACGAAGCTCACGATGTATTATGGGAATGGTACCGTTTCGCCAGCGGAGGCGATGGATGTCTGGGGCGACTATGTAGGAGTGTGGCATCTGAACGAGGCGAACGGAAACGCACGGGACTCCACGGGCCATGGCCTTGTGGCCGTTCCGACGGGATCAGATGCCGCCGATTCGATCGGGGTTGCGTCAAAGATCGGGAATGGCCGTCAAATGGCGACGGCAAAAGGCAAGAAGTCCTATCTTTCCGTTGCGAACAGCGATCTGCTTGACTGCGGAGATTCGCTTACGTTCTCCGGCTGGTTCAAAGCCTCGGCCACGTTTGCAAGCTACTCGATGCGCTATGTTTCGCGTAAAAACGCCTATACCGACGCGAACGGGTGGGAAGTCGAAGCACGATACGGCACTGATGCGGTTTCCGCGACGACGGTTTCGGCACGTGGCGCCAGCCAGGGCGATTTTACGGCGACCGTCCCGGATGTCCGCAACAATTGGATTCACCTTGCGTTGGTGTTCAACGGCAAGACTCTTGCCTATTACGTGAACGGCATTCAAAAGGCTTCTCATACCATCACGGCCGCCTGCTCGGACAACGATCTTGCCTTGGTCTTCGGCAACAGTCCGACGGGGAACGAGTCGAACTGGTGCGGTTGGATGGACGAGCTCCGCCTTTCGGACGATCCAATGTCGCCCGAATTCGCAGGCGCACAATACGCGGCGATGAACGTGTCGGCGACGGACATCTTCGCCTACGGCGCGGCGACGGGCACCCAGTCGGCCGGCGCGGTCATCTCCGTCCGGTAGCGCCGGCCCGCGCCGGCAACTACACTTTCGTACCATTGTCCGGAGACCGGGACCTGTGGTAGAGTGGAATCGTGCTTCCAACCCAGCCGATCCCATGAACACCACGACCCGACCGCTTCCCGTCCTTGCCCTCGTCGCGTGCGCGTCCGCCGCCTTCGCGCAGGGGCCCGGCTCCGTCCTCTTCGAGGAGGATTTCACGAACTACGGCGAGACCGCGCCCGGCGTGGCGGCGAAGGACGGGATCTCCGTCGACAACGACCCGATCTGGACCTGCACGGCGGACCTGTGCGTCCGCCCGAAGGAGAGCTTCGCCCTCTACGAGAGGCCGATCTCGCTGTCGCCGGACGGCCGCTTCGACCTCCGCTTCGACTTCTGCCTCGCCGACGCTTCCACGAACAACCCGGCCGGGTTCGACCTCGTGCTCGGCGACGGCGCCCGGACCTTCGCGATCCCCGTGACGGCGGCTCGCGTCGGGGACGTCCCGCAGGACCCGCCGATCCCCGACCACGTCTGGAAGGGGCTGCTCGTCAAGGCGTCCGGCGAGACGGGCGAGCTCTACCTGGCGACGGACCGCCGGTTCGCCCGCATCGGCGAACTCCGCTTCGGGTTCCGTCC
>JAFPUX010000226.1 GCA_017413145.1 Kiritimatiellia bacterium
CCCGGCCGCGCCGCGGCCGGGCGTGCGAGGGGCGCTACACCTGCATGAAGCCTCCGGTGCCGACGGCGGTGGCGTCCGCTGCGGCGGCTTCGGCCGCTGCGGCGGCCGCGTGACGGTAGTCGGCGAGGAGCTTGCGCCACGCCTCCGCCCGGTTCACGAGCGCTTCGAGCGCGGAATCGAACGCGTCGCCTCCGAGACCCGCGAGCGGGACGCGGCGCACGAGGAGGTATTTGCCGTTTTCCTTCGACTTGGCGAAGAAGTCCTCGGATTCGAGGTTCGCCTCCAGCAGCAGGTCGGCGAAGGTCGCGGCGCCGTCGGGCGGCGGCTCGCCGATTTCGGCGCTGGCCACGAGCGCGTCGCCGGCGGCGGCGAGCAGGATGGCGACGCCGTCCACGTCGAGCGCGGCGGCGCCGTCTTCTGCGGCGAGGCCCTCGACGCCGTGGCGCGAGGCGAAGTCGGAGATGAGTTCGGTGAATTCCATGGTCTGTCCTGTAGGTTCGAAGGTCCGGAATCCGGCAAGGTCCGCGGGGGCCGGAGCGCGTTTGGCGCGAGCCCGATGGCGGGGAGTATACACGAAACCGGAACGGATTGTCACAAAAATCTTGCGTGGCGCTTGCACGCGCGAAAGACGTTTGGTAGCATGTGGAACCGAACAAGCCCATGTCGTCCATGCGCACGTCCCTCTTCGCCCTTCTCTTCGCCGCGGCCGCGGCGGGGACGGCGCGCGCTTCCGATGCCTGGGCGTCGCTGCAGGCGCAACTGGACGCGGGCGGCACGGTGACCCTCGCCGCGAACGTGACCGCCGGGAGCGACGATTCTCCCCTGACCGTCGCGAACGCCGTGACGCTCGACCTCAACGGCCACGCGCTCGACGCCGCCCGCCTGTTCGGCGCGATCCGGGTGAACGCCGGCGGCCGTCTCACCCTCGCGAACGGCGGCGGCGCCGCGGGCGTCCTCACGGGCGGCAGCGCCGACTGCGGCGGCTGCGTCCACGTCGCCGCCGGCGGCACGTTCGCGATGACGGGGGGCACCGTCACCAACGCAACAGCCAATTACGGCGGCGGCGTCTACGTGGCCGCCCGCGGCGCGTTCGCGATGACGGGCGGCACAATCACGGGCAACAACGCCGAACGCGGGGGCGGCGGCGTCTACGTGAGCGAAGACGGCTCGTTCGAGATGGCGGCCGGCGCGATTTCCGGCAACGTCGCCGGCAACGGCGGCGGCGTGGAAGCCGCCGGCTCGTTCGCGATGGGCGGCGGAACCGTCTCCGGCAACACGGCCGACAAAGACGGCGGTGGCGTCTACGCGGTCGCGGGCTGTGCGTTCACGGTCTCGGGAAGCCCGGTCGTCTCCGGCAACGCGGAGGACAACGTCTATCTGGAAACGGACGCGACGATCGCCATCGACGCGGCCGGCCTCGCGTCGGGCGCGGACATCGGCGTGACGGCCGGAACGGCGCCGGGCACGAACGCCCCCGTCCGGATCGCAAACGGCGCCGTGGCGGGCGACGCGGCGCGTTTCTCCAGCGACGATCCCGCGTTCGACACGGCCTTCGCGGCCGGGTCGGTGTGGCTCGCCATCGGAGCGGTGACGCACGTCAAGCCGGACTGGGCCGCGGCGGCCGACGACGCGGCGTTCTGGGCCTGGGTCGACGCGAAGTGCCTCGGCGACTACGAGACGACCGACTACACCGCGCAGTATCTGCTGAACGTCCGGTCCGACCAGTCGCCCGTTTCGCTCCGGATCGCGAACATCGAGCCCGGCGCGACCGGCGCGACTGTCGAAGTCTCCGCCACGGCCGGCCGCGGCGTCGTGGATCTGGAGAACGTCAACGGCGTCCTCTTCGTCGAAGCCGGCGCAACCCCCGCGAACCTCGTTCCGAAAGCCATCGCGGCCGGGAACGTCTCCTACGACGGCGAAACTCACGTCGCGACGATCTTCGTCCCGGCGTCCGACGGCACCTTCGTCTGCGCCCGCGTCGGCTTCACCGCGCCGTAGCGCACGCCGGCCGCCGGCCGCGGCCGGGCGCGCGAGGGACGGCTACGCCTTGTAGTCGGGGTTGAACTGGATGGTGTATTGCTTGTCCCACGAGACGCGGCTCTGCAGCGTTCCGAGGCGGGAATTGCTGTCGTTGTCGAGGTCCATGTGCATGGGCGAGACGGTCACCCATCCGCGTTTACACGCAAAGGGGGCGACTGGTTGCGCGATCGCCCGGCGGCGCGGGCGGCGGGCGCTAGACGTCGATCCGGGGCATCCCGTCCTCGTCGGGCGCCTCCTGGGGAGGCGGCGGCGCCGACGGCGGCACGACGGTCTGGCCGTGGCGCACGGCCGTCACCGCGACCTTGTTGGGGTTCGAAAGGTCGAAATCGAACTCCGTCTGCTGCTCGCAGGTGCCGGCGGGGACCATGCTGAATTCCATCGCACCCTCGATGTTGAAGTGCAGTTTGGCGGAGGAACGGATCGTGATCGTGGCCTTGGTGCCGTCGTCGCTGAATTTCAGTTCGTATTTCGCTTCCGAGTTGGCCTGGAGGATCCGTTTCTGGAAGAAATCGTCCTTCTTGTCCACGGTCAGGAACAGGTCGTTGCCCTTCGTCGAGGTCATCTTGAGACTCTTGTATCCGGGGGCGGCCGGCAGGGGGGCTCGGCCGGCAATGCAGGTCGCGGCGACGCCCGTCATCTGGGTCAGGAACGAGGACAACGCCTTGCGGTGCACGGGATTGGCGATCCTGGTCTTGAGCGTCTGCTTCAGGCGGTCGCTTTTCTCCGCTCCCACGGGGAAGACTTCGTCGCCGATCGTGTATTCGTTGCGGTCGGCATCGGCGTGGAAGGTGTCGAACAGGCCGTCCGCGTCGTAGTGGCGCGCTTGCGTCGGGCCCAGCTGTTCCTTGAGCACGGCCTGCCAGTATTTCGTCATCTTGGCGTCGAAGGCGATGAGCCGGACGTCGCCCGGCTTGAAGTTGCGGACGGTCTTGAGCGTCTCCGCGATCCGGCGGACGATCTCGTCGGCCCCCGCGTCGTCGTAGATGCCGAGGCGGACGGCATCGGCGGCGACCGCCGCGTACCCGGCCAGGACGCCCAGGTTGGCGGCGGTCAGACCCGCGCCGTACTTCACGACCAGGCGGGCGGCCTTGTCGCGCCTGGCGTCATCGAGGCGCAGCGGGTCGAAGTGCTGCATGCCCGTCATTTTCGGGGAAAGGTCGTTCATCCAGGACACCGCGTTGTCGACGAGTCCCCGCGCCTTCTTCAGGGAAACCTGCGCGGCCACGGGTTGCGCGGCCTCCATGATCGCCCGGCTCACCTTGAGGATGCGCCGCGCGGTGAGCGGTTTGCCCTTGAAGTAGTCCTCCGTCTTCATCGCGTCCAGGACGCTCGAGGGAATCTTCTTCGCGCCGCCGAACATTTTGGCGACCGTGATGGCGAAAAGCTCGCGGGTCGCGTCGTTCGCGCGCTTGGCGTCGTCGGAGCGCCGTCCGATCGGGGCGACCTTGTCGTGTTTCGCTTCCTTGATGGCGTGTCCGGAAAGGGGACCGGCACCGGCGACCAGCCCGCTGTCGCGGGCGATCGCCTTGCCGTCCGTCTGCTGCCGGGCGAACTGCAGGAACAATTTGAACTGGGCGTTGTCGAGATTGACGGGCATGGCGGGCTCCTTTCGAATGCGCAAGGCGCGATGCGCAATGCGTGATTGCCTATTCTACACGAAACCCTCGCGGAATGTTGCAAAAAACGCGCGTGGCGGGGTCCGTACC
>JAFPUX010000227.1 GCA_017413145.1 Kiritimatiellia bacterium
GCGCAGGTGCGGGAGCCGGTGCCGGCGCAGGGGCGGGCGCGGGAGCCGGCGCGGCGGCGGGCGCGGAGAACTGCACGCGCAGGTCGCCGAAGCGCAGCTCGTCGCCGTCGTGGATCTCGGCGTCCTGGACCTGCTGGCCGTTCACGAACGTGCCGTTGGAGCTGTTGTTGTCGTGGACCCACCAGCCGCCGCGTTCGGGGCGGATCGAGCCGTGGTGGCTCGACACGCTCGCCTCTTCGATGGGGAGGTCGCAGTCGGGCGCGCGCCCGAAGGTGATGCCCTGTTCGGGCAGCGGAACGCGGGGGGTTCCGGGGACGGTGACGAAAACGAGTTCGGCCATGGGAAAAACTCCGTGGGGGTGTGTGCCTGCGGATTGTAGCGCAAACCGCTCCGCAATTCCACCGAAAAATTCGCGTTCGCGCGCGTTCGCGCGTACTTGCACGGCAAGGCGGTTTGTGGTATCCTTCCCGGCCATTCCGCAACCCCTTTCCCAGGAGAACGCCTACCATGGACGACCGCCGCCCCGATTCGATGCAGCGCATCACCACCCCCGAACTCGCCAACGCCTTCATCGAGGAGCAGCTCGCCGCGCTCCGCGCCCGGATCGGCGACAAGAAGGTCCTGCTCGCCCTTTCCGGCGGCGTGGACTCGTCCGTCGTCGCCGCGCTGCTCGTCAAGGCCGTCGGCAAGCAGCTCGTCTGCGTCCACGTGAACCACGGCCTTCTGCGCAAGGGCGAGCCCGAGCAGGTCGTCAAGGTCTTCCGCGACGAGCTCGGCGCGGAGCTCGTCTACGTCGACGCGGTCGACCGCTTCCTCGACAAGCTCGCCGGCGTTTCCGACCCGGAGAAGAAGAGGCACATCATCGGCGAGGAGTTCATCGACGTCTTCGCGGAGGAGGCCCGCAAGCTCGACGGCGTCTCGTTCCTCGCGCAGGGCACGATCTGGCCGGACATCCTCGAGAGCGAGGCCGGCATCAAGGCGCACCACAACGCCGGCGGCCTGCCCGCGGACATCGCCTCGCGCTTCGAGCTCGTCGAGCCCGTCAAGATCCTCTTCAAGGACGAAGTCCGCGTCGTCGGCCGCGCGCTCGGCCTCCCCGCGAACATGGTCGACCGCCAGCCGTTCCCCGGCCCCGGCCTCGGCGTGCGCTGCCCCGGCGCCATCACGCGCGACCGCCTCGAGGCCGTGCGCGAATCGGACGCGATCCTGCGCGAGGAGTTCGCCAAGGCCGGCCTCGAAGGCAAGGTCTGGCAATACTTCACGGTCGTGCCGGACTTCAAGTCCACCGGCGTCAAGAACGGCAAGCGCTCGTTCGACTGGCCCTGCATCATCCGCGCGATCAACACGGTCGACGTGATGGAGGTCACCGTCGAGCACCTGCCGCCCGCGATGCTCGACCACCTCGCGGCCCGAATCACCACCGAGGTGCCGGGCATCAACCGCGTCCTCTTCGACTACACCCCGAAGCCCCCCGCCACGGTCGAGTACGAGTAATGCTCAATGCGCAATGCGCAATGACCATCCGACCATCCAGACCATCCGACCATTCGACCATCTGACCATGTTCAAAGGAACCTACACGGCGCTCGTCACGCCCTTCAACAAAGACGGCTCGGTCGACTACGGCGCGCTGCGCGCGCTCGTCGACTCGCAGGCCGCGGCCGGCGTCGCCGGCGTGTGCCCCGTCGGCACGACCGGCGAATCCCCCACCCTCTCCTACGAGGAGCACGAGGAGGTCATCCGCAAGACGATCGAATACAACGCGGGCCGCATGCAGGTGATCGCCGGAACCGGCGCGAACTGCACGCGCGAGGCGGTCGAGCTCACGCGGCACGCGCTCGACGACGGCGCGGACGCGACGCTCCAGATCGCCCCCTACTACAACAAGCCGTCCCCCGAGGGCCTCTACCGGCACTTCATGGAGGTCGCCGACGTGGGCCTTCCCGTGCTGCTCTACAACGCGCCTGGCCGCACCTCGCGCGACATCCCGGTCCCCGTCGTGAAGCGCCTCGCCGACCATCCGAAGATCGCCGGCATCAAGGAGGCCGCCGGCGACGCCAACCGCGTGAACCTCATCCGCGCAGCCGTCGGCGACAAGATCGACATCCTCTCGGGCGACGACTCGCTCACGCTGCCGATGATGGCCGCGGGCGCGAAGGGCGTCGTCTCGGTCGCGTCGAACATCGTCCCGGCCGACGTCGTGAAGATGGTCGACCTCGCGCTCGCGAACGACTTCGCCGGCGCGCTGGCGATCCACACGCGCCTGCTGCACCTCTTCGCGGACCTCTTCATCGAGGTGAACCCCGCGCCCGTCAAGGCCGCGATGGCCATGATGGGCCTCGCGGAGGAAGCCTACCGCCTCCCGATCTGCGAACTGCTGCCGGACAACCGCGCCAAGCTCGAGAAGACGCTCCGCGACCTCGGCCTCGTCCGCTGAGCCCCAGTTTTTCCCCTTCCACTTTTCCACTCTTCCACTCTTCCACTTCAGAGAAATGTCCGACATCGCGCAGTACATCGCCGCCGGCCAGGCCTCGCTCGGCATCGAATTCGGCTCCACCCGCATCAAGGCGGTCCTCGTCGGGCCCGACTGCGCGCCGGTCGCGCAGGGCGCGTTCGACTGGGAGAACCGCCTCGAGAACGGTGTCTGGACCTACCACGACGACGAAATCTGGGACGGCCTCCGCGCCGCCTACGCCGCGCTCGCCGCGGACGTCGAGAAGAAGCACGGCGTCCGCCTCGAGCGCCTCGCCGCGATCGGCTTCTCCGCGATGATGCACGGCTACCTCGCGTTCGGCGCGGACGGCACGCTTCTCGTCCCGTTCCGCACGTGGCGCAACACGATCACCGGCGACGCCGCGGCGGAGCTGTCGGAGCTCTTCTCGTTCAACGTCCCGCAGCGCTGGTCGATCGCGCACCTGCACCAGGCGGTCCGGAACGGCGAGGCGCACGTCCCGGCGGTCCGCTTCCTCACCACGCTCGCGGGCTACGTGCACTGGAAGCTCACGGGGCGCAAGGTCCTCGGCGTGGGCGACGCCTCCGGCGTCTTCCCGATCGACAGCGCGACGCTCGACTACGACGCGCGCATGGTCGCGGCCTACGACGCGCTCGTCGCGCCGCGCGGCCTGCCGTGGAAGCTGCGCGACCTGCTGCCGGAGGTCCTCCCCGCCGGCGCGGACGCCGGCGCGCTCACCGAGGAGGGCGCGCGCATCCTCGACCCGACCGGCGCGCTGCAGGCGGGGATCCCGCTCGCGCCGCCGGAGGGCGACGCCGGCACCGGCATGGTCGCCACGAACAGCGTCGCCGCCCGCACGGGCAACGTCTCGGCCGGCACGTCCGTCTTCGCGATGGCGGTGCTGGAGCGCCCGCTCAAGAGCTGGTATCCGGAAATCGACATGGTCACCACGCCGACGGGCAAGGCCGTCGCGATGGTGCACTGCAACACCTGCACGTCCGACCTCAACGCGTGGATCGAGCTCCTGGGCGAAGCCGCCGCCGCGCTCGGCGCGAAGTTCGGCAAGGGCAAGCTCTACGACACGCTCTTCGAGAAGGCGCTCGACGGCGCGCCGGACGCCGCGGGCGTCGTCGCGTGCAACTACCTCGCCGGCGAGCCCGTCACGGGCTTCTCCGAAGGGCGTCCGCTCGTGGCGCGCCTGCCGGACGCGAAGCTCTCGCTCGGCGACTTCATGCGCGCGCAAATCTACTCGGCCGTCGCCACGCTGCGCCTCGGCATGGACATCCTCTTCGAGAAGGAGCGCGTCGCGCTCGACTCGCTGTTCGGCCACGGCGGCCTGTTCAAGGCGCCGGTCGTCGGGCAGCAGATCCTCGCGGACGCCCTCGGCGTCCCGGTGACGTGCCTCTCGACCGCCGGCGAAGGCGGCCCGTGGGGCATGGCGCTGCTGGCCGCCTACCGCGCGGAGAAGGCGGACGGCGAAACGCTCGAGGACTTCCTCGCGCGCCGCGTCTTCGCCTCCGCCACCGGCTCCACGCGCAAGCCCTCGCCCGAAGGCGAGCACGGCTTCGCGCGCTGGCTCGTTCGCTACCACGGCCTGCTCGAAGCCGAGCGCGCCGCCGTCGCCGCAATCCATTGCAACTAGGAGTTCGACCACAAGACTCTCAGACCATCCGACCATCCGACCACAAGACTTTCAAACAACCCACAAGGAACAACCCATGAAACACACCGTTCTTCCCGCTCTCGCCCTCCTCGGCTCGGCCGCGCTGCTTGCGCAGTCGTGCACGGAGGAGAAGAAACCCGCCGTCGAACCGGTTGAGGTGATCGAGGCCGTCGCCGCCGCGCCGGCCGCCGAACCCGCTCCGGAAACCCCCGCGCCCGAAGCCCCTGCGCCCGAAGCGCCCGCCGAAGCGCCCGCCGCCGAGCC
>JAFPUX010000228.1 GCA_017413145.1 Kiritimatiellia bacterium
GCCGACGGCCCGATGCCCCAGACCAAGGAGCACGTGCTCCTGGCCCGCCAGGTCGGCGTCCCGAAGATCGTGGTCTTCCTCAACAAGGTCGACCTCGTCGACGACCCGGAGCTGCTCGACCTCGTCGAGATGGAGATCCGCGAACTCCTCAGCAAGTACGACTTCGACGGCGACAACGCCCCGATCGTCCGCGGCTCCGCGCTCGCGGCGACCAAGGCGACCTCGCCCGACGATCCGGCCTGCAAGTGCATCCAGGAACTCCTCGACACGCTCGACTCCTACATCCCCGATCCGGTGCACGAGCTCGACCTGCCGTTCATGATGCCGATCGAAGACATCTTCTCCATCGAAGGCCGCGGCACCGTCGTGACCGGCCGCGTCGAGCGCGGCGTGGTGAAGGTCGGCGACGACGCCGAAATCGTCGGCATCAAGCCCACGCAGAAGACGACCATCACCGGCGTCGAGATGTTCCGCAAGATCCTCGAGCAGGGCCAGGCGGGCGACAACGTCGGCTGCCTCCTGCGCGGCACCAAGAAGGAAGAGGTCCAGCGCGGCCAGATCCTCGCGAAGCCGGGCTCCATCACCCCGCACACCGAGTTCGAGGCCCAGGTCTACGTCCTCACCAAGGAAGAGGGCGGCCGCTCCAAGCCGTTCTTCCCGGGCTACCGTCCCCAGTTCTACATCCGCACCGCGGACGTGACGGGCGACATCCGCCTCAAGGAAGGCGTCGAGATGGTCATGCCGGGCGACAACATCGACATGAAGGTGACGCTCATCTACCCCGCCGCCCTGGAGGAGAAGATGCGCTTCGCCATCCGCGAAGGCGGCCGCACGATCGGCGCCGGCACGGTCACCAAGATCATCAAGTAGGGGCGACCCGCTTGCGATCCCGGAAGGGCGCGGTCCTCGGACCGCGCCCTTCTTCTTTTCCGTGGACTTCACGCCCCCGCCTGTGCTAGAATCCGCGCACGCACGGAGTTTCCGACCATGACTGTCCCTTCCCGCACCTTCCTCCTCCCCGCACTCGCCCTCGCCGTCCTTCTCGCGGGCGGCTGCTCGCGCGTTCCGCCCGACGAAGCGGTCGCCCGCGGCCAGGCCGCCCTCGCCGAAGGCCGCTGGCGCGAAGCCGCCGACCTGCTCGAAGACGCGGTCGACGCCAACGCCGAGAATCCGGTCCTCTTCTACAACCTCGGCATGGCCCGCCTCAACGCCGGCGACTTCCGCGCCGCGCGCTCGGCGTTCGCCGAGTCCGCCAAGTTCGCCGCCGGGGACGACCGCCGCCGCGCCGTCCAGGGCCTCGCCGAGGCCTGGCGCCGCGCGGGCGACCTGGAGAGCGCCGCCGACGTCTACACCAAGGCGATCGACGGCGGGGACCGCTCCGCCTGCCTCCTCGCGGGCCTCGCCGGCATCGAGCTGGAGGGCGGCGAAATCCAGGCCGCGCACAGCCACCTTTCGCAGGCCGCGGCGGACGACCCGAACGACCCGACGTACCTGTTCAACAGCGGCTGGCTCTATTCGACGGACGAAAAGCTCGACGTCCCCCTCGCCGCCAAGCGCCTCGTCGCGTTCCTCACGCAGGGCGACAACGCGACGCTCTACCCAGCCCAGGCCGACGCCGCGCGCAAGCGCCTCGCCGGTCTCGCCGCCAAGCGCCCCGCCGCGCTCCAGGAGCGCATCGACGCGGTCCTCGAGCGCTGCCTCAACCCCGGGTCGATGTCCCAAAACGACGTCCTGCGCCTCGCCAAGGCCGCCTACGAGCTCGACCAGTCCAATCCCTTCGCGCTCGAAAACCTCGCCAACGTCGCCGCCGCGCAGGGCCGCACCGCGGTCGCCGCCGCGCTGCGCGCCCGCGGCCGGCTGCTCTTCCCCGGCGAACCCGCCTTCCGCGAATGACCGCGCTCTTCGCCGCCGTCCCCGCGCCGGAACTCTGGTGGCTCGACGCCGCTGTCGCCGGCCTGCTCGTCCTGTCCGCCGTCTTCGGCGCGTTCAACGGCCTCTCGGGCGAATCGGCCCGCCTCGTCGCCTTCGCGACCGGCCTCGTCGTCGCCTCGGCCGTCTTCTCCGCGATCCGCGCCTCGTTCTTCCCCGGCGGCGGAACGGCCGGGCGCATCCTCTCCCTCGCCGCCGCGCTCGCCGTCGCCGCGTGCGTCTGCGTCGCCCTCGCGCGCCTGATGCGCCGCTTCCTCAAGGCCGCCATCCCGCAGCCGCTCGACGCCGCGCTCGGC
>JAFPUX010000029.1 GCA_017413145.1 Kiritimatiellia bacterium
CCGTCCCGCCGGAACCGGAGCCCGCGCCGCCGCACGGTTGGGAGATCGCCGCCGAGGAGATCCTCCCCGGCGGCCCGCTCCGCGAGGGCGCCGACCTGCCGCTCGCGTGCCGCGTCCGCAACGTCGGCGACGCCCCCGTCCCGCCGGACGCCGTCCTGCGCGCCGACTTCACGCTCGACGGCGACCTGCCGATCGCGATCGCGCACGTCCCGCTCCCGCCGCTCGCGCCGGGCGAGGCGTTCGTCGCCCGCGCCAACGTCCCGATGGGCATGCCCTACGAGAGCCGCGTCGCCTGGCGCGCCGAGGCGGGGCGCCACCAGATCTTCGTCCGCGTCGGCGTCGGCAACGCGCCCGAGACCCGTCCGCCCCGCCGCGCGGTCTTCGCGCGGGAATTCGAAATCGGGCGGACGGCACCGGACGTTTGAAGCCGTCCGCGCCGCATTCGCGGCGCGGCGGCGCTTCATCGGCTCGTGGCGGGGTGCGGACCCCGCCACGAGCGTCAAATCGGAAGCGCCGTCTGGACGGGAAACCCCGATAGATCGCCGGCCTTCTCGCGGATCCAGGCGAGGAGGAAGTCGACGACGCGCGCGACCTCCGCGTCGGAGAGCGGGCGGTCGGGCGGAATGCCGTGCCACTTGAAGAGGCATCCCCGGCAGCAGGTCGCGGTGGCGTGTTGCGCGACGAACACGGGATGCCCTCGCATGGGCGTCTGGCGGCCGTCGTTCCTTGGCGCCGCCGGTGCAAGCCGCTCGCGGACGATCTTCTCCGCCTGCGAGCGGAGCGTCTCCCATCCGGTGCGCGCGACGTAGGCCCGGTCGGCGTCGGAGAGTCCGAACCGCGAGCGGAAACGCGACCGGGACAGGCGCGAAAGCAGGAAGGCCCCGCGCCCTGCGGTCGCGGGGCCTTCGGCGCCCGGAGAAGCCGGTTCGTCCGCGATCATGCCAGGTTCGCGACGCGCAGCGTGGCGCCGTCGGCGCGACGGCGGATCGTGAGGATGCGGCCGTCGAGGAGCGCATAGGACGGCTCCGACCCGCCTTTCGGGATCGAGATCGAGCCGGGGTTGAAGCACCAGTGGCCGTCGACGAGCTCGACGGCCGGGACATGCGTGTGGCCCGTGGCGACGATGGTGCCGGCGGGAAGCGGCGGGAGCTGCTCGTCCGGCCCCCATAGGTGGCCGTGGGAGAGGAAGAGCCGGACGCCGTCCACCACGACGGTCGCGTAGGTCCCGAGCAGAGGGAACGAGAGCATGTACTGGTCGATCTCGGCGTCGCAGTTGCCGCGGACGGCGACGATGCGCTCGGCCATCGCGTTGAACTCGTCCGCGGAGACCTTCGTGTCGTAGTCGAGGGGGACGCCGTTGCGCGGCCCGTGGTAGAGCGCGTCGCCGAGGAAGCAGACGAGGTCGGGCGCGTCCGCCTCGACGCGGGCGCGCAACGCCTTCATCGCGGCGGCCACGCCGTGGGAATCGGAGAAGAACAGGATGCGGCTCATTTGGGATTCTCCACAAGGCGGAAGCGCGGGCCGCGGTAGCCGTCGCGGTCGACGTCCTCGAAGAACATCGAGAGGGGGCGGATCCAGACGCCGCCCTCTCCGTAGAGCGCCTGGTAGACGACGAACGGCTCGAGCGTCTCGCTGTGCTTGGCGATCGCGAGGAGCCGGTAGCGGTTCCCCTTGAAATGGACGAACTCGCGTCCGACGAGGGACCGTGCTTGCTCGGGTGTCATGGCGGGGCATTCTACCAGAACGGCGGCGCCGACGCAAAACCGGGCTTCCGCCGGCGGCGGTAGTATGGTAGAATCCCGTATCGACACACCACCACTTTTCCAAAAAGCCATGACTTCCTACAAACTGGTAATGCCGGGCGACCTCAACCAATACGGGTTCCTCTTCGGCGGCAAGATGCTGATGTGGGTGGACGAAGTCGCGTGGATGGCCGTGAGCGGCGACTATCCCGGTTGCAACTTCGTCACGGTCGGGATGAGCGAGGTGACGTTCCACAAGAGCGTCCACCCGAAGTCCGTCCTCCGCTTCGAGACGAACCGCCAGCGCGTCGGTCGGACGTCCGTCACCTATCACGTCGAAGTGTTCCGCCGCCAAATGGACGCCCGCGAGGAAACGAGCGTTTTCACGACGGACATCACGTTCGTCCGCGTGGACGAAAACGGCGAGAAGACGCCGATACGGGACGTTTGAGGCCGCCTCCGCCGCGTTCCGCGGCATGGCGGCTTCGGCGCTTTGGCGCCTTGGGAGAAGGTTGATTCCGCTTCGGCGGCGAGCCGCCATCACGATCCACCGGCGCGCGGGCGGAGCGGGCGTGTCGAGGGGATTTCCGAACCAAGCCAATCGCGAAGTGCCACCTGTGCGCGAACGGCCGCGTCCTTGCCCAGGTCGTAGGCGGCCTGGACGGCCCTGCGGCTGCGGCTCACGCGGCCGATGGGAAGTTCCGCCGGCGGCCGGAACACGAACGCGCCGCCCTTCGCTTCCTCGGCTTCCACGAAACCGACGGCGCGGTTGTATTCCTCCGGACGCCGCCGCAGCGCCGCCTCCACGGCGGGGAGGCGGCGCAGCCACGGGCGGAACGGCCAAAGGCGCGCCGGCCCCTTGCGGTAGCCCGCGGGCCGCGTGAGAACGACGACATTGCGCTCGAAGCCGAGCGACTGCATCTTTGCCAGGGGAATCGAATCCGACATCCCGCCGTCCAGGTAGCGACGGCCGTCGATGCACACCGGACGCGAGACGAGCGGCATGGACGATGACGCCCGGATCCAGTCGCAGGCCGCCTCGTCGGCCTTCTCCAGTTTCGGGTAGACCGCCTCGCCCGTGTCGGCGTCGGTGGCGACCGCCCAGAACTCCGCGGGGTCGGCCGCGAACGAGGTTCCGTCCCAAGGATCGAGAACCTTCGGCAGCGTCCGGTAGCAGAACTCCGCGTTGAAGAGGTCGCCCGTCCGCAGGAGCGAGCCGAGTCCCCAGTAGCGCCGGTCGCGGCAGAAGCAGAGGTTGTAGCGCAGGACGCGACCCGGTTGGTGCGACTTGTAGTTGCACCCGAACGCCGCGCCGGCCGAAACGCCCATGATGCCGTCGAAGCGGACGCCCATGCCGTAGAGCGCGTCCAGGACGCCGGCCGTGAACAGCCCGCGCATCCCGCCGCCCTCGAGGACGAGTCCGAGCTTCGGAAGTTGGACTGAATCGCGCGGCAAGGGCCCGATTCCTTCGGCGCTTGGAGATGTCCCGGATATCATGCATCGGATTCTAGCAAAAACGGTCCGCGCCGCAAAGAACGGAAGTTTGAAGCCGCCGCGCAGCGCGCGGCGGCTTCGGCGCTTGACTTCGCCGGCTCCCTGTGCGAGAGTTGACGGCCTGTCCGGCGCGCGGCGTCGCCGTGCGCCTCCACGCCCACTCGGGGAGGGGCGCGGAGCCTCCGTCCCCGAATGGCTTCCCATTTCCATGAAAAGCAACGAGATTCCCCAGGGCGCCGTCCCCGCGATGGAGTCGCCGCCGCGCGCGGAGACGCCGCTCATGTCGTCCGCCGTGATGGCGGGCTTCCCGTCCCCGGCCGAGCAGTACGTCGAGCGCCCGCTCGACCTCAACGAACTCCTCGTCGCCCGCCCGGCGGCGACCTACTTCGTCCGCGCCGCCGGCGACTCGATGACCGGCGCCGGCGTCCAGGACGGCGACCTGCTCGTCGTCGACCGCTCGATCGAGCCGGAGGACGGCTCCACGGTCATCGCCTGCGTGGACGGCGAGTTCACCGTGAAGACCTACCGCCGCGACAAGTCCGGCGTCCGCCTCGAAGCCGCCAATCCCGCCTACAAGCCCATCCGTTTCGCCGGCGAGATGGAGCTGCGCGTGTTCGGCGTCGTCACCGCCGTCGTCCACCGCCTCGTGGCGCGCGAGCCGTGATCGCCCTCGTCGACGCCAACAACTTCTACGTCTCCTGCGAACGCGCGTTCGATCCGCGCCTCGAGGGGCGGCCGGTGGCCGTCCTCTCGAACAACGACGGCTGCGTCATCTCCCGCTCGGCCGAGTGCAAGGCGCTCGGCGTCGGGATGGGGACGCCGTACTTCAAGTTGCGCGAGTCCGCGAAGAAGCTCGGGATCGTGTTCAAGTCCTCCAACTACGAGCTCTACGGCGACCTCTCCTCGCGCATCGTCCAGACGCTCGGCACCTTCACGCCCGACGTCGAGCAGTATTCCATCGACGAGGCGTTCCTCCATCTCTCGCTCCCGGCGGACACCGACTGGGCGGCGCTCGGCGCGACGATCCGCGCCCGCGTCCTGCGCTGGGTCGGGATTCCCTGCGGCGTCGGCTTCGCGCCCACGAGGACGCTCGCCAAGATCGCCAACCACGTCGGCAAGAAGAAGCCGGGCGGCGTGTTCGCCATGCCGGCCGATCCGGCGCCGTTCCTTTCGAAACTGCCGGTCGAAGAAATCTGGGGCGTCGGCCGCCGGCTCGCGGAGCGCATCCGGCGCGCGGGCGTCCACGATGCGTGGTCTTTCGCCACGCAGCCGCACGACTTCTTCCGGCGGCACCGCTTCGCCGTCACGGTGGAGCGCACCGCCCTCGAGCTGCGCGGCGTCCCGGCGACCGACGCCGACCCGATCGACCGCGAGAACCCGCAGTCGATCAACGTCTCGCGGATGTTCGGCCGCCCCGTGGAAAAGCTCCCGGAGCTCGAGGAGGCGCTCGCCGCGCACGCTTCGGCCGCCGCGGAGAAACTTCGCAAGGCGGGCTCCGTCGCCGCCGGCGCGAACGTCTACGTCCAGGAATGCGCGCCGCCCGGGACCGGCGGGTGGAACGACCGGAACTGGTGGACGCCGTTCATTTCGGCCACCGTGGCCTTTCCGGCGGCGACGGCGGCCACGCCGGCCATTCTCGCCGCGATCCGTCCCGCCGTCGCGCGGCTCTTCGTCCAGGGGCGGCGCTACCGCCGGGCGGGTGTCCTGCTCTGCGGCATCGAGAAGGCGGCGGGCGCGGCCGACCTCTTCGCCGGCGACCCGTCGGAAACGAAGGAGGCGAAGCTCTCCGCCGCGCTCGACGCCGTGAACGCGCGCTTCGGCCGCGGAACCGTGTTCCTCGCGGCATCCGGGACGTCGCGTCCGTGGAAGATGAAGCGCGACCTCCTTTCGCCGTGTCCGACCACGCGCTGGTCCGACGTCCTCGTCGCGAAGTGCTAGGGCGGTTCGGGAAAAACAGAGCGGGATTCGCGCCCCGTCAGGCCATCGTCGCGAGCATCGCGGCGTCGACGCGGGTCGGGGAGGGGCGGCCGCCGCGCCAGTCGCGGAAGGCGGCGAGCATCGCTTCGCCCATGCGCCGCACCTCGTTGCCGGAACTGCCGGCGAAATGCGGCGTGAGGAGGACGTTCGGGAGCGTGCGGAGGGGCGAATCCGCCGCAGGCGGCTCGGGGAACGTGACGTCGAGGACCGCGGTGCGGCCCGGCTCTTCGCTCAGGGCGCGGGCGAGGTCCGCCTCGACGACCTGCGCGCCGCGGCCGGTGTTGAGGAACGTGGCGGTCGGGAGCATCCGCGAGAAGAGCGCGTAGCCGAGCAGCCCGCGCGTGGCGGGGAGGTCGGCGAGGTGGTTGGAGACGGTCTGGCACGTCGAGAAGATCTCTTCGAGCCCCGCCTTGCGGACGCCGAGCTCCGCGGCGCGGGCTTCGGAGAGGAAGGGGTCGTAGCCGAGGACCTCGACGCGGTGCGCCCGGAGGGCGCGCGCGACGAGCGAGCCGATGCGCCCGCCCGCGCCGAGCAGGCCGACGCGGCAGCCGAGGTTGCCCGGGTAGGCGAGCGCGGCGCGGCGCTCGGCCTCGCCCGCGGCGGGATCCTTGGGACCGAACCGGAAGCGGAAGAACCCCTTGTCCGCGAGGAGAATCTGCGAGACGGCGACCTCGGCGACGGGCACCGCGTTCTCGCCCCACGCGCTGAAGACGGCGACGCCGCGCGCGAGGAGCGGGCGCGCGAACGCCTGGACGCTCCCCGCCGCGTAGAAGACGGCGCGCAGGTTCGGCAGCGCGACGGCGAGTTCCGCTTCGGAGAGCGCGGGCATCCCCCACGTGGCGAAAAGCGCTTCGCAGTCCGCCGCCGCGCCGGCGCGCAGGTCCGGTTCGGAGAGCGGGGCGGGGTCGAGCCCGGCTTCGTCCCGCAGCGCGGCGACGAGATCGGGCGGATAAACGCGCGCGAGGGCGCTACAGCCGGCCAGACGAGATTTCACCGTGGCTCCTTTCCGCGGCAAGGGACGTTACAGCTTGTTCGTCCGGACCTTCCGGTGTCCGTCGTGCTGGTGGTTCGGGTCGTCCTTCGTGGCGTTCCGGAAGGCGTTGGCGATCCGGCCCTTGCCGATGAGGCCCGTGAAGGACTTCTTGACGGAGTCGATGTTCTCGTTGACGATGTCGGCGAAGATTTCGGCGGCGGTCTCGGTCTCGAAGTCGACTTCCCGCGGCGGTTTCGCTTCTGTGAGGTCGTTGAGGGCCATGTCGATGGACATGACGCCCTTGGCGAGGGCGAGTTCGAGCGCCCCGGCGGCCTCGGAGAGCTTCTGGCGGAGCTCGTCGCGGTCGGCCGCGCCGGAAAGGACGGCCGCGCGGAGACTGCGCTTCTTGGAGACGTAGTCCGCCAGCGCGTCTTCGATCTGGGTCAAGGCGGACCCGTCGACGTGGCGCGACACGAGGGAGACGAGATGCGCGAGCTTGTCGTTGCCGGGGAGGTTCTCCTCCTCCTTCATGGCCTCGCGCAGCTTCGGGATGAGGCTGCCCTTCACCGTTTTTCCGTCGAAGCTGGTCCAGGCCAGGCCCGTGGCCTCCAACCGGGCGTCGTAGATCTCCTTGGCGAGCGGGGTGTGGGTTTCGTTCAGGTTCACGACGGTCTTGATGCCGTCCGGCCTGGACATCAGGTCGAGCAGCTTGCCGATGGCGTCGTCGGGGTCGCGGGGGGCGAGGACGGGGCTGCCGCGGACGATCTGCTCCTCGTAGGCGTGGTAGAGCGACTGGGCCTCCTGGAGAAGCTCGGCGATCTCCTCGTGGCAGTTCTGGAGGCGGGTGAGGCCCTCGGCGAAGGCGGCGACCTTGGGCGGGATGTCCACGCCGAGCTTCTGCAGCTCGCAGAGGATGGCCTGGAAGCGGTAGCCGGTGTCGGCCTCCGCGAGGCCCTTGTGGATGACCTGCCGGACCGCGGCCTCGACCTTGTCCCTCTGCGCCGCGTAGGCCTTGTATTCCGGCGTGCCCTTTCCGAGGAGCTCGCCGAACGTGTCGACGAAGAACGTGGTGTGCTTGGCGGCGACGGTCGCGACCATCTTGAGGAGCAGGACGCGCTCCTTGTCGTCGAGCTTCACGAGGTTGCCGAAGTCGATGAAGGTGGCGCGCTGCCCCTCGGTGTCGAGCATGATGTTGCCGGTGTGCACGTCGTTGTGCATCGTGCCGGTCTTGAAGAGCGCCTCCTCGACCCACTTCCAGACGACCTGCTTGAAGTAGATGCCGCTCTCGGAGATATTGGTCACGGCCCCCGCGATCTTGTTGTGGATGGCGAGGAAGCCCGCGGCGGACATGTCCTTGCGGACGACCGGCTTGCCGTCCTTGCGGACGATCCGGCCGTCGGCGTCGGTCTCGAAGACGCCGGCGAAGAGGTTGTGGATCTCCTGCGTCTGCCGGGCGAGAACCTTGTCGAAGGGCTGGCCGGGGGCGACTTCGCCCACGAGCACGTCGGCGCTCTGCTTGACGCCTTCCGGCACCTTCATCGCGGAGACGGTCCAGGTGTGCTCCGCGCCGGGAACGTGGACCCGCTTGCCCGTCTTGGCGTCGACCTTGGGGACCATCTTGCCGGACTTCTTGTCCTGCACCATCACGTAGCGGTTGTCGCGGACTTCGTAGACCTGGCCGTCCTGGATGTTCTTCGCTTCGACGCGGAAGTCGAACTCGTCGGCGATGGTCCTGACGCGCGCCTGCCAGACCTTGTCGACGGAGGGGATGCCCTTGGCGACGGCGTCGAAGATCTTAACGTCCTCGTCGAAGCGCTCCTTCACGCCGGGGCGGAGGATCTTGACGATGACCTCGTCGATCCCGCCCTGGTCGTTCATGAACGAGCACAGCACCGCCTGGCCGACGGTGGCCGCGCCGAGCGTCACGAACGGCTTTCCGCCGACGTTCACCCGCATCGTGTACTTGTCCGGGTTCTGCTTGGCGATTTCGTCCAGCTTGGCGAGCACGTAGCTGTCGGGGATCGGCGGGATGGAGCTCTTGAGCACGTCGATCGCCCCGCCGTGCGGGCCCATCACGCGGCGGTCGATGCCCTGCAGCGTCTTCTGCATCAGCGGGCCCGCGCCGAGGAAGATCGCGGAGAGGAACTTCGTCTTGCCCGCGGTGGTGCCGGCGTCCGCCGCCTCGGGCGCGTTGCGCAGCGCGGAGGAGAGGACGCCGGCCTTGCGGGCGTGCGAGACGGTCGTGAAGTAGGTGGAGAGCACCTTCTTCTGGAAGGCGAGCATCCCGGGGCGCGTCGAATCCTTGACCGGGTCGTCGAGGATGTCGTCGAGGGTCTTCTTCGAGAGGCTCGCCGTGATGTCGTCGGGCTTCATCCCGTCGTATTCGGAGGCGATCTTCGCCTTCGGGTCGAGGCGGCAGGTCTCGTTCACGTAGGACTGCAGCGGCGCGGCGCTCTGCTCGGCGAGCTTCGCGAAGGCCTGCGCGACCTTGCCCATCGCCGCGGCCGCGGCCGCGTCCTTCGAGAGGTCCATCTGCTGGAGGTACCGCTTGATCTCGACGGGGCGGACGTCCCGGATCTCCTTGCCGAGCGCGGCCGCGATCGCCGCGCGCATCGTGGCGCGGACGTCGTCCATCGCGGCGACGACGAGCCCGCGCAGCTGCGGCGGCACGGCGTCGCCGACGGCGCGCGAGTTGTCGAGGAATCGGCAGAACGCGTCGATGTTCCCGAGCATGATCTTGCGCAGGTCCTCCGCCGAGGCCTTCGGGGCCTTGCCGAGGATGGCCTCGGCCGCGTCGAAGAGGTCGGCCGTCAGGTTGCGCAGGTCGGCCGGCGTCGCGTCCCGCGGGCGCGGGGCGTCGGTGTCGAGCAGCTCCGAGACGCGCAGCGTGACGCCGCCGACGATGTCGCCCTTCCGGGCCTCGGCGGTCTGCGGCGCCCGCGGGACGGCGCCGAGGTCCTTCGACGTCACCGCGGCCGACGCGACCTTGTCCTTGCTGCCCGCGACTTCGCGGTAGAGGTCGGACTCGAGAAGCTCGTTGCGCGCGGCGATGGCGGCGAAGGCCTTGTCGAACGCGCCGTCCGCGCACTTCTTCGCGAACGCGTCGAACTCCGCGAGCGTCGCCTCGGCGAGCGTCGACTTGCCCGTCGCCTCCGCGAAGGCCTTCAGCACGGCCGCCTTGAGCTCGGCCGTCTGCGCGGCGTTGCGGCCGGGGAGCTTCGCGTCGCCCGACGCCAGCGCGGCGAGCGCCAGCGGGTCCTTCCGCGCGAACGCGGCGAGCGCGTCCGCCGACGCGCCGGCGAGGACGGCGCCCGCCGCCTGCAGCGCCTCGGCGGAGGCCTCGAGCACCGAGGCGCTCACGGTTTCGCGGAGAATCCTCGCGAACGCGCCCGCGAGCGCGTCAGCCGCCTCGGGGTTCTTCCCGCGCCCGAGCATCGCCCGGATGGCGTCCTCGTCGCCCTGCGTGAAGGACCGGAAGTCGACATCGCGGCCCGCGCCGGCCTTGGCCGCGGCCTTGAGCTCCTGCGCGAGCGAGGCGACGAGCCCCTTCGCGTCCGCCACCGCCTCGGGCGGGAAGAACGCCGCCGCGCCGGCGGGGTCGGCCGCCATCAGCAGGAACGAGTGGAGGTTCGCCGCGACAAGCGCCTTGAGAGCAGTCTTGTCGCCCGTGGCCGCGCCCTTGAGGAGACCCAGCGCGAAGTCGCCGATCGCCTTGCGCTCGGGCTGCGGAAGCTTCGCGGCGGCGAACGTGAAGTTCTCCGTCTTCATCGCCGCCTCGAAATGCTTCGGCGCGTCGAGCTTGCCGGTCTTCACCGACGACGCCCTGTCGTCGGCGGGGAGGTCCCTCTTGCGCTCGAAGAGCAGCGTCACCTCGTTGAAGATGCGCTTCTCCTCCGCGCGGCGGCGCGCCCGCTCGAGCGTCTGCTTGAAGTGCGCGGCGACCTCGCCGTCGCCGCTCTCGACGGACGAGAGCCGGTCGTCGAGCGGATTGCGCGCCGGACCGAACGCGCGGCCGGGCCGGATGTCCTCCGCGTCCTTGGCAAGCGGCGCGCCGAAGAGCTTCTCGAACTTGTCCTCCTGCGGCGGCTGCGGCGGCTCCTCCTGCGGCGGAACCTCGTTCTGCGGCGGCGGAACCTCGCCCTGCGGCGGCGGGACTTCGCCGCCCTGCTGCGGGACTACGTTCTGCGGCGGCTGCTGCACGCCCTGCGGCGGCTCTTCGATCTTATCCTCGTTCCCGCCGTTGGCGATGTCGTTCGCCCGGTCGACGATGAGGGAGACCCTCTCTTGGTCCTCTTCGTCGCCCGGCTCGATTTCGCCGGCGACTTCGGCGATGACCTGGACGTTGTTCGGGTTCCGGAGCACCTCGTTGCGCGCGGCGCGGATCGAGTCCTCCGTCCACTCGGCCGTGCCCTTGACGACATCGCGGGCGTAGCTCGCGAGCGACTGGTTGTCGAGCTCGTCCAGCAGCTCCTCCCCGATGCCCGCGTAGGTCCGGAGGATCGCCTGCGCGACGGTGCGCCCGAGGCAGGGATCGCCGTTCTCGCCGATGCCGCCGTGCCGCCTCGCGTAGGACAGCATCGCGCCGAGACGCTCCTTGCCGAGATGCGCCGCGCCGCCGGAAATCTGGGCGTCGAGCCGCTCGACGATCTCGGCGGCGGTGCCGCCCAGGTCGAGCGTCAGCGTTTCGTCGCCGACCCGGATCGACGCCTCGAGGACCGGGTCGCGCATGGCACCGCCGTCCGCACGCGAAAGCGTGATCGTGCCGAACTTCGTCTTCACCGACTGCGGCGCCGCCCCGGGGTCGGCGACGAACGCCGTGACGGCGGCGCGCAGCGCGGCGATCGTCTGGCCCGCGCGATCGAGGCAGACATCGACGCCGCGGTTCCAGGCGTTCTGGAAAAGCGTGTCGTTCCGGTTCAGGCGCAGGCCCGCCGCGATCTTCATCATGTCCGGGCTGCTGCGCAGGGCGGCGAGGGTGGAGTCCTTGCACGACCGGCCCGCGAGCAGCGCGAAGAGCTGCTCGTGCGGCAGGCTCTTGCGCACCAGCGGCGCGATCTGGGCCTCGACGCGGGCGCGCGCGTCGCGGACCTTCCGCGAATCCGCGGCCTCCGGGAGCAGCGCGAGGCCGGAATCGTGGCGGAGGATGTCGCGCACCTGCTCGCGGGTGAGCGGGGCGAAGCGCTTCTGGAGGGCCGCGCCGGCCTCGACGACCGTCGTCTTCGTCTCGGCGGCGATGCCGAGCTTCCGGCGGATGTTGGCGATGTTCTCGGGCGAGACGCCGCCGTCGGCGAGCGCCTTGACGAACGCCTCCTTGACTGCCACCGCGCGCCGCGGGTCGATCTCGACCTTGTTCTTGCCCGACCGGTGTACGAAGTTGTTGACCTTCCGGAGGCCGGTGACCTGGCCCCGGCGGTCGGTCTGGAAATCGATCTGGCCGGCGTTGTAGGTGCCGTTGGACAGGGCGCGGAAGTCTTCGAGGGTGATGGGCATGGCAGGAAGTGGTTGGTGGTTAGTGGTTGGTGGACAGTAGTCCGCCGGTTCGAAAGTTCGCAGGTTCGGAGCGCGCCGTGCGCGCGTTTCGGTTTGCTATTCTACACGAAAGCGGGTAAGAATGTTACAAAAATCCGCACCTCCCGTTGAGGACCTGGCGCGCCGCTTTGCCGCGCGCCTGGTCCGCTTCGTCGGCCGGAAGCGTCGCGGGGGTTCCGCGGCGCGGAAAAGGTGCCGAGCCGCGGAGCGGCGAGCGATCGACCGGCGCAAGCGGGCCCCGCGGAAGCGCGGCTCGGCCGCGCCCGCGGGGCCTGCAAGAGGGGCGCTACACGAGGAGGCCGCCGGCGGAGGGCGGGGGCGTGGCGGTGTCTTCCGCGGGGGCCGAGGGCGCGACGAAGTCGGACAGGGTCTTGCGCCAGAAGGCGGCGGTGGCGGCGAAGCGTTCGAGCGTCTCGAAGGCCGCGTCGGCGTCGAGGCGGTCGAGCCAGGTGTATTTCTGCAGGCCCAGCCCGCCGCCGGCGGGGTCGAGGGCGAGCGTCGCGCCGCCCGTCCCCTGGTAGAGCCAGTTGGCCTCCATCGCGGCGGCGAGGACGGCCTCGCGGCCCTCCGCGGGGATCGTCCCGAGATCCGCGCGCAGGAGGAGCAGGTCGCCGGCGTCCTGCAGGACGACGGGCGCGCCGTCGATCTCCACGCCGGCCGCGCCGCCCGCGTCTTCGATTTCGACGCCGAGCCGTTCGGACGCCAGTTGGAGCAGATCGCTGAAGGTCATCGCGAGAGGTGGGAGATGAGAGGTGAGAGGGAAGAGGGAAAGGGGAAGCCGTCGGCGCCGGCGTTCGAAGCGCGCGATGCGCGCGTTCGGCCGGGCATTCTACACGAAACGGGCGCGACTTGTCACCAAAATCTTCGTCCCCCGTTTGCGCGGGGGGCGGGAGGGCGGCTTCAAGCTTGCAAGGCGACTTCGACGCGGAGAGTGGCGCCGGGGCGGAGGGGCAGGGGAGCGGCGGGGTCGTGGGGGGCGCCGTCCACGAGGACGGACGCGACGCGGTTGCACGCCTTGCCGGGCTCGTGGCGGAACGCGATGTCGTAGGTCGTGCCGCGAAAGCGCTTCACGATGCCGCACTCGGGCCACTGCGCGGGAAGGCACGGGTCGAGGTGGAGCCCGTCGGGCGCGGGCTTCAGGCCGAAGACGAAGTTCACGAGCGCCTTGAAGAGCCACTGGCTGCTTGCGGTGCGCCAGCTCTGGCCCGGCGTCCCGTAGCGGTAGCCCGTCTGCGGCCCGAAGATGGAGTTCGAGATCATGTAGGGCTCGGACGGGCGCGAGGTGCCGTCGTCGCGCACCGGGAGCATCTGCTGGAGCGTCTCGTAGAGCTTGTCGTTGCGCTTGAGGACCGCTTCGGCGGCAAGCTTCCACGCGAGCGTGTGCAGGTAGATGCCGCCGTTCTCGTGGATGCCCGGCGCCTTGGTGCCGATGTAGCCGATCGTGGTGTCGATGCTCGAATAGCCCGGCGCCATGACGAGCGTCCCCATCGGGTCGTGGAGGTCCACGTCGATCGCGTGGAGGACCTTGGGCAGGCGCTCGGGCGTCACGACGCCGGCGAGGATGCTCCAGAGCTGCTGAATGAGGAAGACGCGGCCTTCCTCGTTTTCGTCCGAGCCGAGCTTGGAGCCGTCGTCCTTGTAGGCGCAGAGGTAGTGGCCGCCGTCCCAGGCCGCCGCGTTGATGATGTCGGCCATCTCGCGGCCGCGCTCGCGCGAGAGCGCGGCGTCGTCCGCGCGGCCGGTCGCCTCGGCGAGGCGGCCGAAGAGGCGGTTCGCGTAGCACCAGGCCATCGAGAGCCAGACGCTCGCGCCGCGGCCCTGGAGGCCGACGGTGTCCATGCAGTCGTTCCAGTCGCCGCCCCAAATGCGGACGAGCCCGTGCAGCCCGCGGAAGCCCCAGAGGAAGTCCATCGCGCGGCGGCAGTGCTCGTAGACGGACGCCTTCGTGCCGTCGTTGAACGGCACCTCCTCGTCGAGGAAGCCGGATTCGAGGCCGAGCTCCATCGCGATCGAGTGGGCGGCCATCGGGATGCCGACGCAACAGTCGGCGAAGTTCTTGTCGTTGATCGAGCCGCCGAGGACGTTGCGCGGCGCGTAGCCGTTGGAGTACTGGTAGGCGAGCATCCGCTTCAGGTCGCGCGCGGCGAGCTCGGGATTGAACGCGGCGAGGCAGTCGCAGTCGCTCACGACGTCGCGGTAGCCGAGCGAGCGGACGCGCGCCCAGCGGGCGCCGAGGACGCAGGCGCGCTCGAGCCACGTGTTGGCGAGGAAGTCGAGGTCGGGATTCGGGGTGCGGAGGCGCACGCCGCCCAGGTCCGCGTCGGCGCGCGCGGCGGCCGCGTCGGGCGTCACGGCGAGCATCGCCGCGGCGCGCGCCGGCGCCTCGGCGCGGTCCTGCACGAACGAGACGGCGTAGCGGAACGAGGCACGCGCGCCGGGGGCGAGCTCGGCGTCGTTCTGCAGGACGAGGCAGATCTTCTCGCCGCAGCAGTCGGAGTCGCGGCAGCGGCCGCCCTCCTGGAGAGCCTCGGGCTCGGAGAAATCGCCGTAGACGCCGATGAAGGCGTTCTTGCGCGTGTCGAAGCCGGTGCAGGGCGTGTCGGCCGCGAGGAAGACGTAGGCCTCGCGCTGCTTCGGTCCGCCGAACGCGGCGGCGCCGGTCGCGACGACGCCGTTCAGCGACGCGTCCCAGCCGGCCGAGCCGGTGTTGTAGCTCTGGATGTTGTAGGGGCCGTCGACGTCGGTGCCGTCGTAGGCGATCACGCGGAGGCGGCGCGGGCGGCCCGAGCGGTTCTCGAGCGAAACGTCCCAGACCTCGCCGCAGTGCTCGGGATGGACGTAGGCGGAGAGGCGCATCGCGATGCCGTCGAACGTCGACTCGATCACGGTGAGGCCCGGCCGGTGCGTGCAGGCGAAGCCCTCGTACTTCCGCGAGAGCGGGAGGCCGTGGGCGGTCCACCAGCGGCCGGTCTCGGCGTCCACGACGAACACGTGGCGGCAGGTGACGATCGGGAGGCGGCGGCCGAGATCGTCCTGCGCGAACCCCTCGCCGAAGGCGGTCTGCGAGAAGCACGTGACGTAGCCGTCGTTGAAGAGGTAGTTGTACCAGTTGCGCGGGGTCCGGGGCGTCGTCACGGTGAACGAGCCGTCCGCGTTGAAGTCTCCGAAGCGGGTGTCTTTCATGGCGGGATGTCCTGGGTAAATGTCGCGTGTCATTCGGCGTTCGTCTTCTTCCGGGAGACGCCGTCCCCGTAGATCGTCTTCCAGTCGTCCTTCATCGAGACCGGGATCCAGCCGTTCTCCGCGCAGAGGGCGCGCATCTTCTCGGCTTTCGCCGGGTTGCCGTTTTCGCGCTCGACGTCGTCGCAGCAGAGCATGAACGCGAGGGCGCGGTGCGGGTTGCCGCGAGCCGTCCAGGCCGCCATGCTCGAATCGCCGGTGCTGTTCCCGAACGCGAGGACGGGACGGCGCCCGACCTCCCGGACGATGGCGGCGACCTTGTTCATCTTGAGGTTCTTGACGACGAACACGCCGCCGAGGACGATCTCGTCGGCCTCGCCCAGCTGGTAGGACAGCCCGTCCGCGCCGTGCTGGTTCAGGGCGACGACGGTTTCGTCGGACCCGATGATCCGTTCGGGCGGCACGTCGAGCGGCGACCCATTCACGATGCCGCGCACGATGAACCGGTCGGTTCCGCTCACCACCCAGACCTTGAAGCCGTTGGCGAGGAGGTAGTCCACGACCTGCAGCATCGGCCGGTACCAGCCGTCTCCGCGCGACATCCCGTCGTAGCCCGGCATCGGGAGCTTCTTGAACGCCTGCACGTAGCGGTCGAACTCGGCGAGCGTGAATCCGGCGAACGCGGAGGCGACGGCCCTGCCGTGGTCGAGTTCCAGCCCCTTGGCGGCCGCGCCGGTCTCGTTCATCTCGAGGATCTTGCGCATGGTCCCGCGTTCGGCCTCGCTCGCGCGGTCCTTGTAGTCCGGGTCCTCCGCCACGCGGTGGACGAGCAGCGTGTAGTCGAAGTAGTTCGGGTCCGTCTCGCAGAAGAGCGTGCCGTCGAGGTCGAACACGGCGACGCGCGCCTCGGGCGGAATCCAGTCCGGGTTCTTCTCGTCCGTGACCGCCTCGACGTAGGCGGCGAGCGCCGCCCGCGCTGGGGCGTCCCCGTTCCAGAGCGAGAGCGCGGCGTCCGCCGAAGCCGGGCGTCCGCACGGCGACGTGCAGCCGGAAAGAAGGAGACACGCCGCGACGGCGACGGAGAGAATCGGATGGATGCGGTTCATGGCGGCGATTCTACCAAAATCGCCGCTCCAAGCCAACCGGCCGCGGAAGCCGCCGCGTCCCGGCCGCGGCTTCGGCGCCCGGGCAGCCGGCGTCAGGCTTCCGCGGCGGGGAGGACTTTGGCGAACTTGGGCCGGAAGGAGGTCCAGTCGTCGAGGATGCGGCGCGCCTTGGACGAGCCCGCGAGGGCGGCGTGGTCGCGCAGGAGCGCGAGGAGCGTTTCTTCGTCGGGCGAGCCTTCCTCGACCGGGAAGAGGTCCACGGAGTCGAGGTTGCAGTTCAGGTCCAGCGTCGCGGTTTCGTCGAGGACGTAGGCGACGCCGCCCGTCATCCCCGCCGCGAAGTTCACGCCGACCGGGCCGAGCACGACGGCCGTCCCGCCGGTCATGTATTCGCAGCCGTGGTCGCCCACGCCTTCCGCGACGAGCGTCGCGCCCGAGTTGCGGATGCCGAAGCGTTCGCCCGCGAGCCCGCCGACGTGGATCGTCCCCGACGTCGCGCCGTAGGCGATCACGTTGCCCGCGACGACGTCGCCCTCCGCCGCGCCGCCCGCCGGCGCAATGACGATGGTTCCGCCGGAGAGCGACTTGCCGACGTAATCGTTCGCTTCGCCGCGCAGGCGGAAGTCCACGCCCTTGGCGAGGAACGCGCCGAAGGACTGCCCCGCCACGCCCTCGAAGTCCACGCGCACGGTGCCGTCCGGGAGGCCGTCCGCGCCGAAGCGCGCGGCGATTTCGCCGGAGAGCCCCGCGCCGACGCTGCGGTCGGCGTTGCGGATCGTGCGGGCGATGCGGACGGGGGCCGGCAGAGCGGGGAGGATCTCGGGGATCAGCTCGCGGCGGTCGTAGTCGTCGGGCGACCAGCGAGTGGGGGACGGCGGCACGGCCGCCGAAGTGACGAGTGACGAGTGACGAGTGACGAGTGGACTCTCCGCGGACTCCGCGAACTCCGCGTGAGACAAAAGGTCGCCGAAGTCGAACCGCGGATCCTTCGCGACCAGCCGCTCCGCGTGTCCGCGGGCTTCGGCGAGCGACCGGAAGCCGAGCGAGGCGAGGATTTCGCGGACTTCCTGCGCGAGGAAGCGGAAGTAGGTCTGCAGGTGCTCGGGCCTTCCGGCGAACTTCGCGCGCAGCTCCGGGCTCTGCGTGGCGATGCCGACCGGGCAGGTGTCGAGGTTGCAGTGGCGGCACTGCACGCACCCGAGCGAGACGAGCATCGAGGTGCCGAAGGCGAATTCGTCCGCGCCGAGGAGCGCGGCGACGACGATGTCGCGCCCGGTGCGGAGCTGGCCGTCGACCTGGAGCTTCACGCGCCCGCGCAGGTCGTTCTTCACGAGGGTCTGGTGCGCTTCGGCGAGACCGGGCTCCCACGGCGCGCCGGCGTGCTTCTGCGAGGAGAGCGGCGCGGCGCCCGTGCCGCCGTCGAAGCCGGAGACCACGACGACGTCGGCGTGCGCCTTGGCGACGCCGGCGGCGACGGTGCCGACGCCCGCCTCGCTCACGAGCTTGACGGAGACGCGCGCGTCCGGGTTGGCGCAGCGCAGGTCGTGGACGAGCTGCGCGAGGTCCTCGATGGAGTAGATGTCGTGGTGCGGCGGCGGGGAGACGAGCGTGGTGCCGGGCTTGGCGTGGCGGAGGCGCGCGACGAAGGCGTCGACCTTGTGCCCGGGGAGGCGTCCGCCCTCGCCGGGCTTGGCGCCCTGCGCGATCTTGATCTGCAGGTCGCGCGCGCTGCGCAGGTAGGCGACCGTGACGCCGAAGCGCGCGGACGCGACCTGCTTGATGGCGCTGTTGCGGTCCGTCCCGAACCGCGCCGGGTCCTCGCCGCCTTCGCCGGAGTTGGACATCGTGCCGAGCCCGTTGAGCGCGAGCGCGATCGTCTCGTGCGCCTCGGGCGAGAGCGAGCCGAGCGACATCGCTCCGCCGACGAAGCGGCGCACGACCGATTCGACGGGTTCGACTTCGTCGAGCGGCACGGGCGCCGCCTCCCGGAACGCGAGGCGCGAGCGCAGCGCGACGCCGCTCTCCCCGTCGATCGAGTCCGTGTAGCGCTTGAACCGCGCGTAGTCGGCCGCGCGGACGGATTCGCGGAAGTCGACGAGCCGCTGCGGCGTCCAGAGGTGCTCCTCGCCGCCCTTGCGGAAGCGGTACTGTCCTCCCGGCGGCAAGGCCGCCGGGAGGGGGTCGCAGGGTCCGATGGTCGCATGGTCGGATGGTCCGCCGGAGCGCCGGTCGACCATGCGACCATCCGACGATGCGACCATGAGACCCTTCTCGATGTCTTCGACCTCCAGCCCGCCGACCGGCGAGGTCACGCCGGCGAAATACTCCGCCACGAGCTTCGGGCCGAGGCCGACGGCCTGGAAGATGCGCGCGCTGCGGTAGGAGCGCAACGTCGAGATGCCCATCTTCGAGAGGATCTTCATCAGCCCCTTGCAGACGGCCGTGACGTAGTTCGCGGCGGCCTTCACGGCGTCGCCGCGCCCGATGTCGGAGACGGTCTCGAGCGCGAGCCACGGGTTGACCGCGGTCGCGCCGAACCCGAGCAGCACGGCGAAGTGGTGCACTTCGCGCACTTCGCCCGATTCGACGACGACGCCGACCGACGGCCGCACGCCGGCGTCCGCGAGCGCCTTGTTCACGGCGGCGACCGCGAGCAGCGCGGGGATGCGGCCGGCCGCACCGATCGAGTGACGAGTGACGAGTGACGAGTGACGAGTGTTCTCTTCGCGGTCGCTCAGGATCACGATCTTCGCGCCGCCCTTCACGGCGGCGAGCGCATCGGCCGCGAGCTTGTCCAGCGCGGCCGCGAGGCCTTCGTCCCCGAAGAACGCCGGCAGCGTGACGGCGGGGAACCCCGGGATGTTGCGCATCCGCTTCAGCTCGTCGTCGGTGAGCACGGGCCGCGTCATCTTCACGAGGCGCGCGTGCTCGGGCGACTCCGCGAGGATGTTGGCCTGGTTGCCGATGTAGGTCATGATCGACATCACGAGCTCCTCGCGGATCGGGTCGATCGGCGGGTTCGTCACCTGCGCGAAAAGCTGGTGGAAGAAGTCGAAGAGCGTGCGCGGCTTCCTCGAGAGGCACGCGAGCGCGGCGTCGTTGCCCATCGCGCCGACGGGCTCCGCGCCCGTCTCCGCCATCGGGCGAAGGATCAGCTCCACGTCCTCCAGCGTCCAGCCGAAGCGCGCCTGGGCGCGCACGAGGTCGCCCGGGACGCCGGACGGCACCACTTCCGCGAAGAGGCCCGTGACGGGGATGCGGTTCTCCTCGACCCAGCGCCGGTAGGGGCGGCGGCGGGCGTAGAAGGTCTTGAGCTCGGCGTCCTCCACGAGGCGGTGCGCCGCGAGGTCGAGCCACAGGAGCGAGCCGGGGCGGAGCCGGCCGCGGCGTGCGACGTCCGCGGACGGGATGTCCAGCACGCCCGCCTCCGACGCGAGGACGAAGAGCCCGTCCGTGCGGAGCGTCCAGCGCGCGGGGCGCAGGCCGTTGCGGTCGAGCGCCGCGCCGAGCGAGAGGCCGTCGGTGAACGCGACCGCGGCGGGGCCGTCCCACGGCTCCATCAGCGCGGAATGGTATTCGAAGAACGCGCGCACGTCGCGGGCGACGTGGTATTTCGCGCCCCACGCCTGCGGCAGGAGCATCATCGCCGCATGCGGCGCGTCGCGCCCCGCCGCGACGAGCAGTTCGAACATGTTGTCGAGCGACGCCGAGTCGCTCTGGCCCGGGCGGATGACCGGCAGCAGCTTCCCGAGGTCGTCCCCGAAGAGCGGCGAGGCGAGCGAGGGCTCGCGCGCGGAGAGGGCGGCGAGGTTGCCCTTGAGCGCATTGATCTCGCCGTTGTGCGCGAGCGCGCGGAACGGGTGCGCCAGCTCCCAGCTCGGGAACGTGTTCGTCGAATACCGCTGGTGCACGATGGCGAAGGGCGAGACGAAGTCCGGGTCCGCCAGGTCCGGGTAGAACCGCTCGATCTGCGTCGCGAGCAGCAGGCCCTTGTAGACCACCGTCCGCGACGAGCACGAGCAGACGTAGGCGCCGGGCGCCGCCTTCTCGACCATCCGCCGCACGACGAGCAGCTTCCGCTCGAAAGCGGCTTCGTCGTCCTGTTCGCGCGCGGGACCGTCCTGTTCGCGCGCGTGACCGTCCTGTTCGCGCGGTCCTTCAGACCGCGCGATGAACACCTGCCGGATCCGCGGCATGACTTTCCGCGCGTCCTGCCCGATCGCCGACGGATCGGTCGGCACGTCGCGCCACGCGAGCACGTCGCACCCTTCGCCGCGCACCGCGGCCTCGATCGCGCCCTCTTCGCCTTCGCCGCCGAAGAGCATCGCGACGCCGAACGCGTCCGGCAGGCCGGGAACGGCCTTGCGGAAGAACGCGCGCGGAATCCGCATCAGCAGCCCGGCGCCGTCGCCGGTCTCCGGGTCGTTGCCCGTCGCGCCGCGGTGCATCAGGCGCTTCAGGACCGTGAGGCCGTTCGCCACGATTTCGTGGCTCGCCTCGCCGGAAAGGTTCGCCACCAGCCCGACGCCGCACGCGTCGTGTTCGTATTCGCCCCGGTAGAGGGTTCGCTGTCGGTCGTCCGTTTTCATCGAAGTTGAAGGGATTGAAAGGGTTGAAGGTTGCAGGGGTTCAGTCCAGCGGGATCGCCTTGCCGCTCGCGATGGCGCGCACGACGAGGGAGGCGCCGCTCGCGCAATCGCCGACGCAGAAGACGTTGCGCGCGGGGGCGGGGACGAGCGCGCCGCGGGGGGTGAAGGAAAGCCCGAGCTGGGCCGCGAGCGGGCTGTCCTTCGGGACGCCCGTGAAGCCCATCGCGAGCAGGACGAGGTCGGCTTCGATCGTCTCCTTCGTGCCGGGGACGGCGCGGAACTTCGCCGGCCGCCCCTCGGGCGAGAATTCCCACTCGACCGTCTCCACCTCGACGCCCGCGACGGCGCCGCCTTTGCCGACGAACCGGAGCGAATTCAGGTTCCACCGCCGCTCGCACCCCTCCAGGTGGCTGGACGACGTGCGGAGCGCGTAGGGCCAGAGCGGCCACGGCGTCGAGGCGTCGCGCGTCTCCGGCGGCTTCGGCATGATTTCGATCTGCGCGACCGACGCCGCGCCCTGGCGCCGCGCCGTTCCGACGCAGTCGCTCCCCGTGTCGCCGCCGCCGATCACGAGCACGCGCTTCCCCTTCGCGTCGACCGGCGGCGCGGGGATTTCGCCCGCGAGGAAGCGGTTCTGCCCCTCGAGCAGGTCGAGCGCGAGGTGGATGCCGGCAAGGTCGCGCCCGGGGATCGGCAGGTCGCGCGCGGCGGGCGTGCCGATCGCGACGACGACCGCGTCGTTGCGCGCCGCGAGCCATTCGGCGGAGACGTCGCGCCCGACCTCGACGCCGGTCACGAACCGCACGCCCTCCGCCTCGAGGATCGCGCGGCGGCGGGCGACGAGCGCCTTGTCGAGCTTGAAGCACGGGATGCCGTAGCGGAGGAGTCCGCCGACGTCGGCGCGCTTCTCGTAGACCGTCACCGCCCAGCCGCGGCGGCGCAGCGTCACGGCGGCGGAGAGCCCCGCCGGGCCCGCGCCGACCACCGCGGCGCGCTTCCCGTTCTCCTTCGCGGGCGGCCGCGGCCGGACCCACCCCTCGGCGAACGCCGTCTCGACGATGCGCTTCTCCGACTGGCGGACCGTCACCGCCTCCTCGTCGAGCCCGTGGACGCACGACGCCTCGCAGAGCGCGGGGCAGACCCGCGACGTGAACTCGGGGAAGTCGGAATTCGCCGAAAGCAGCTCCCAGGCGCGGCGCCAGTCGCCCTGCGCCACGGCGCGGTTCTGGTCGGGGACGAGATTGCCGAGCGGGCAGCCCCACGCGTGGCAGAACGGCTGGCCGCAGTCCTTGCAGCGCGCCGTCTGCTCCTTCAGCTCCTCCGCCGAAAGGACGCGCTCGACCTCGCGCCAGTCCCGGACGCGCTCCTCCGCGGGGCGGTAGATGTCGTGTGTTCGTTGCATGTTCGCAGGTTCGAGGCCGCCCACGGCGGCGTTCCGCGCGCGTTTCGCGCGCGTCCTTCGTAGGCGGTAGCAACCCCCGTGCCACGCCCGAAAACCGCGCCGTTCCCTGCGCCTTCCGCCTTTTGCATTACGCATTGCGGCGTCCTCGCCGCCCGTCCGCCGACAAAAAATGTAAATTCCGCCACATGGGCCTCTCCTTTCCGCGCGGCTACGTCGCCGCCCACTGCGGAGTGGCCCTCCCGAAATGGCACAATTTGGACAAAAACGGAATTGTTGCGACAGAAAACAAAATAATCTTGACGAAAACTACCCGAAAATGGTAGTATTGCGCCCATGACCGCTTACCAAACCATCTACGACGAGGCCATCGGGAACTACGGTCTGTTCTCCACGGAACGGGCGAAAGAACTCGGCATCTCCCTCGGCACGCTCGCCAAGCTTGCGCATCGGGGACGACTCGAGCATCTGGGATACGGACTCTACCGGATCGACAAATTCGTTCCGAACGCCAACGGGCTGGACGCCTATGCGTGCGCCGTGGCGCGTTTCGGCTCCGGCGCCTGTCTCTGGGGGCCGTCCGTCCTCGCCGCACGGGGACTGTGCCCGACGGATCCCGCCCGGACTTTCGTGGCCGTCCCCGGCCGGTTCCGGGGCCGGGTCCCGGCGGGCATCGTCCTGAAACAGAATACGCCATGTCCAGCGCCCGACAACCTCGAAGGAATCCCGGTCCAGCCCGTGGACGCGGCGATCCTTGCCAGCCAGCACGTCGTCGAGCTCACTCGGCTGTTCGAGGCCGTGGACGCGGCGAAGGCCGCCGGCCTGCTGGACGACGCCCGCGCCCGGAACACCGTGAAGGAGCTCTACAAGCATGACTAAGCGGCCGAACTCGCGGGTCAACCTCGATCGGGCGATCGAGCGTCTGTTCGGACCCTACGAACGCTCGACCGAAACGCGAAGCGTGCTGGCCAACGCCGTCGTCGGGCAAATGCTCCAAGGCGCCGTCGTCAAGGGCGGCAGCGGGCTCAAGTTCCGCTACGGACTGGCCCGCACCCGCGCGACAATGGACCTCGACGCCGCCTGCCGCGGCGACATCGCGCAGTTCGCCGAAACGCTCGGCCGGCGGCTGGCGGAGGGATGGTGCGGATTCACCGGCGTCGTCGCGAAGCGTCCGCCCGCGACGCCCCGCGACGTGCCCGCCCGCTACGTCATGCAGCCCTACGCCGTCCGACTGATGTACAACGGGCACTCCTGGTGCACGGTCTCCCTCGAGCTCGGCTTCAACGAACTCGGCGACGCCGACGAAGCGGACGCGGTGCTGTCCGGCGACATCGCGGACCTATTCGTCCGCCTCGGATTCCCGGAACCCGATCCGGTTCCCCTGATGAAGCGCGAATACCAGATCGCCCAGAAACTGCACGGCCTGACGGAACCGGGTTCCCGCCGCGTCCGCGACCTGATCGACCTGCAGCTCGTCGCCGAAAACCCGGAGCCCGACCTGGCCGGAGCCGGCCGGCTCTGCCGCAGGCTCTTCTCGTTCCGGCGGATGCAGCCGTGGCCGCCGCGGGTCGAGAAGGGCGTCGATTGGGAGGAAACCTACGAGGCGGCCAACGTCCGGCACGGCGTCGCGCGCTCGCTTGACGAAGCCGTAGCCTGGGCGAACGAACTCGTCGGAAAACTCGATGAAGCGTCCCGCGAACGTCTGGCGCCCCCCACCTCCTCGCCCCCTCCGCTCCGCGCGGGCGCGGCTTTGCCGTCGCCCGCCGCGGAGCGGCGTTTCCGAACATGAACCGCATCGTCCTCCTCGTCACATTCCTCGCTCTCGCGGGCGTGCCTGCACCGGCGAAAGCCGCCGCCGAAGATGCTTCACGCCAATCTTCCAGTTCTTCCGGCTCGTTTCCGTATCTCCATTTGATTGTCACTACCGTCGGCATCGGCTGGTCGGTTCTGATTTGGCGGAGCGTCAAGCGCAAGAACGCGAAACGCCGCAAGGAATGGGAGGAGAATCCGCCGCCGCCCGACGAAGGCATCGACGAGTCCCTGTTGCCGAAGGTTCCGGAAATCCTGGAACGGTTCGGTGAAAGGGAATCCGTCACGTTGCCGGAAACCCTTCTACCGCTTGCACCGGGCATCCGCAATTTCCTCGAAACGTGGAAAAGCGTCGACTTCTGGCGTGGGGGAGAGTATGAAGGCGATCCCGAATACGACCGGAAGGACCTTGCCGTCCACAAGGACAATCCGGCGTTCGTCCTTTTGGGAGGAGACGGAGGGGAACAGACGTTTTTCGTCCGGCGCGACCCGACGGACGAACGCGTCTACGTAATCGATCTCGAGCTCGATTGGGATCTCTCGAAACCGCGTCCCTACGCCTCGGACATTGCCCATTGGATCGTCCTTCGGAAACAAGACAACACAACGGAGTGATCCCCCGCCACGCCACTTCCGCAATGAACATCGTCCTTCGTCCCTTGTCCTTTGTCTTTGCCGCGGCGGCGCTCGCCCCCGCGGCGGACCCCGCCACGAACGCGCCGCGCGAACTGCGCGTCGGGCCGGGCGAAGCATTCGCGCGACCGTCCGACGCGGCGGCGGCCGTGCGCGACGGCGACACCGTCCGCATCGCGCCCGGAACATGGACGGGCGATGTCTGCGTCTGGCGCGCGAACGACATCCGGATCTACGGCGCGGGCCCGGACAAAACGGTCCTCGACACGGACGGCCGCGCCGCCGCGGGCAAGGGGCTCTGGGTCGTGCAGGGGACGAACGTGACGATCCGCGGCGTGACGCTGCGCGGCGCGGCGTGTCCCGACCGCAACGGCGCCGGCATCCGCCACGAGGCGGACGGTGCGCTCACGGTCGCGGACTGCCGTTTCGAGAACAACGAGAACGGCTTCCTCTCCGGCGTCGCGACGAACGCGGTGCTGACGTTCGAGCGGTGCGTCTTCCGCGACAACGGCGCGGGCGACGGCCTGTCGCACAACGTCTACGTCGGCCGCGCGAAGCGGCTCGTCTTACGCGACTGCGCGTCGGACCACGCGCGGGAGGGGCACGCGCTCAAGAGCCGCGCGCTGGAGACCGTCGTCGAGAACTGCGTCTTCGACGACGGCGACGACGGCCGCAGCAGCTATCTGGTGGACTGCCCGAACGGCGGGCGCGTCCGCATCGCCGGCTGCCGCTTCGTGCAGTCCCCCGTCGCCCCGAACGGCACCATGGTCTCCGTCGGCGAGGAGGGCGGCCTGTACCCGGACTCCGCCCTCGACCTGCGAGACAACGCGAACCGCTTCGAGAACCGCCGCGCGTCCGGCACCGAAGTCCGCTCCTTCGTTCCCGAGGCCGAGGACGCGTCGCTTCGCGACCGGTAGCGACGCCCTCCGTGGCGGGGGGGGGGGGGGGGCGCCCCCC
>JAFPUX010000229.1 GCA_017413145.1 Kiritimatiellia bacterium
CCGCATCATCATCATCATCATCATCTATGAAGGAGCTCCCGCAGGTGACCAGGAGCTCGGGAGAAAACCCGAACGTCGACGTCATTTCCGAGACGTTCCCCTCCATGTCGCGAAGCCCGTAGGCGTTCGCCGGTCCCCGGGCGACGGGCCCGGGCCCGAAAGCGCCGTCGGGTTGATCCGGCGATTGCTCGGAACCGGTTTCGGACGCCTCTTTCCCCGGAGCGGCCCGATCGCCCGTTCTGGCGGTTTCCACCCATTCCTCCTTCGTCGGCAGGCGGCATGCGAACCCCGCCGCCTTGACGGAGTCCAGGGCATTCGCCTTCCGGAGGAACGAAAGGACCTCCTCGTAGGTCAGGTCGACGACGGGGTAGTTCGGCGCCGACTTCCACGCGGGCTCGTTCTTCGACGGGGCGGGCGACGCTCCCATCACCGCCGCCCACTGCGCCCGCGTCGTTTCCGTCTCGGCGAACCAGAGCCTGCCCGGGACGGAATGCAGGACCAGAGGCACGTCCCCGGGAAGCATGATCGTCTTCGACTTCGACCGGAACGCCGTTTCGGCCGCGGGCTTTTTCCCGGTGGCTGCGGCCTTCTTCCCGGCGGCCGCGGGCTTCTTCCCTGCGGTGACTGGGGGTTCGGCCGACGCGTCCAGGACGAACGCGGAACAAAGGGCGAGGATGGACAGGGCGAATGCTCAGGGCCGGGCGCTCCGCGGGTGTGGGATGAATTGCATCGGTTTCATGGTTGGTTGTCGGCTGGAGTCCGAAATCGGACGGACGACGGACAGGATATTACAATGGTTGCCCGCCACCGAGGACTTGCAAGCTAGACGCGGCGGAGCTGGGGGAGGTTGTCGAAGTGCGCGTCGCGCGAGAGGAGCGCGAGGTTGTGCTGGAGCGCGAGGGCGGCGATCCAGATGTCGTTCGTCGGGATAGGCGTCCCCTGGCGTCGCAATTGCGCGAAGAGGCCCGCGTAGATTTGCAAGCGAAAAGTTGCGAGCCGCGCGTAGCGCGGCTCGCACAAACCCCGCCGCCGCGGCGCGAACGCGCCGCGCGAGCGGGGATTTCACCTAATCGTCGCGTGGTATTCCTGCAGGGAACGGACGGCGCCTTCGCCGTCGCGCGCGGTGCGGATGCCGCGCGCGGCCGCCAGGGCCGCCGCGGGGGTCGTGAGGTACGGGATGCGTCCCTTGATCGCGGCCTTGCGGATCGAGGCGTCGTCGGCGCGCGCGTCGCGGCGGCCGCTCGGCGTGTTGACGACGAGCTCCACTTCGCGGTTGGTGATGACGTCGATGACGTTCGGTCGGCCTTCGCCGATCTTGGCGATGCGCTCGCACGGCACGCCCTTGCTCTCGAGGAACTTCGCCGTCCCTTCGGTCGCGAGGATGGTGCAGCCCAGGTCCGCGAAGCGTAGCGCCGCCTCGGCGGCGTCCGGCGCCTTGTCGGAGAGCGAAAAGAGCACCTTGCCGATCTCGGTCGGGAGCGGAAGCCCCGCGGCCTCCTGGCTCTTGAAGTAGGCGAGGCCGAAGGTGTTGGCCATCCCGAGCACTTCGCCGGTGGAGCGCATCTCAGGGCCGAGGACGGGGTCGACCTCCGGGAACTTCTCGAACGGGAGGCAGGCCTCCTTGACGCCAAAGTACGGGATGCGCTTGTCGTGCAGGCCGAGCGAGGCGATCGTCTCGCCGAGCATCAGGCGCGTGGCGAGGCGCGCCATCTGCGTGCCGCAGACCTTGGAGACGAGCGGCACGGTGCGCGAGGCGCGCGGGTTGGCCTCGATGACGTAGACCTTGCCGTCCTCGATCGCGAACTGCATGTTCATGAGGCCGACGACCTCCAGCTCCTGCGCGATGCGGCGCGTGTAGTCGAGG
>JAFPUX010000230.1 GCA_017413145.1 Kiritimatiellia bacterium
CCCCGCCGCGCCGGCCGCGAAACCCGCGGCCAAGCCCGCCGCTTCCGCCCCCGCGGCGAAGCCCGCGCCGAAGATGCCCGAGCCGCAGAAGGTCAACCTCGCGGCCGGTTCCGACTGGAAGGCGCCCGAGCTCAAGGTCGACCCGAACTACAAGGCTCCGCAGATGGCGGAGGACGACATCGCGCTCATCGCCGAGGTCGAGCGCAGCTACAAGGCGCTCATGGAGAACGTCTCGCAGGTCGTCATCGGCCAGTCCGACATCGTGACCGAGGTGCTGATGGCGGTCTTCGCGAAGGGCCACGCGCTGCTGATGGGCGTGCCGGGCCTCGCCAAGACGCTCCTCATCTCGACGCTCTCGCACGTCCTCGACCTCGGGTTCAAGCGCGTGCAGTTCACGCCGGACCTGATGCCGTCCGACATCACCGGCACGGACGTGCTCGAAGAGAACAAGAGCACCGGCGAGCGCCAGTTCCGCTTCGTCAAGGGCCCGATCTTCACGAACATGCTGCTCGCGGACGAAATCAACCGCACGCCGCCCAAGACGCAGGCGGCGCTGCTCGAGGCGATGCAGGAGCACCACATCACCGTCGGCTCGCAGACGTACGACCTGCCGAAGCCGTTCTTCGTGCTCGCCACGCAGAACCCGATCGAGCAGGAAGGCACGTATCCGCTGCCCGAGGCGCAGATGGACCGCTTCATGTTCAACATCATCGTCACCTACCCGAGCGCCGAGGACGAAAGCACGATCATCACGAACGTGACGAGCGCCCGCAAGGTGGAGCTCAAGAAGGTCATGGACGGCGAGATGGTGCTCCGCGCGCAGGACGTCGTGAAGCGCGTCCCCGTCGCGCCGCACGTGATCGACTACGCCCGCAACCTCGTCCGCGCCACGCGCCCGAAGCAGCCCGAGGCGCCGGACTACGTGCGCGAGATGGTCGGCTGGGGCGCGGGCCCGCGCGCGGGCCTCGCGCTCATCAACGCCGCGAAGGCGCGCGCCGTCATCCTGGGCCGCCACCACTGCACGACGGGCGACGTCACGGCCGTCGCGCTGCCGGTGCTCCGCCACCGCTGCATCACCACGTTCGCGGCCGAGGCCGCCGGCGTCTCCAGCGACGACATCGTGAAGATGCTGCTGCAGTCGCTCAAGCCAGGCGATTCGCTCGACATCTAGCGATGCCCGTCTCGAACCTCCCGTCCTTCATGAAGTGGCTGCCGGTCTCCACGACGGCCACGATCGGGCGCTGCGAGTTCATGTGCCGCGCGCCGATGGACGGCTTCATCACCGGCCGCCACCGCAGCGCGAAGAAGGGCGCGTCGGTCGAGTTCGCCGACTACCGGCAGTACCTGCCGGGCGACGAAATCAAGATGATCGACTGGAAGGTCTACGGCCGCAAGGACCGCTACTACGTCAAGCAGTCGATGGCGGAAACGAACGTCCGCGTGATGATCTGCCTGGACTGCTCCGGCTCGATGGACTACCGCGGCGACCTGGCGGCCGAGTTCGAGGGGCGGCGCCTCTCGAAGTTCGAGTACGCCAAGTACCTCGCGGCGGGCCTCACGTCGATGTTCATCGGCCAGCAGGACGGCGTGGGCCTCACGACGTTCGACACGCGCGTCCGCGAGTTCCTTCCGGCCAAATCCAGCAAAGGGCAGCTCTTCAACGTGCTGCGCCACCTCGACGAAGCCGAGGTCGGCGGCGAGACGGAGCTCGCGCCGATCTTCGACGAGGTGGCGGAGCGCATCCCGTCGCGCGGCGTCGTGATCGTGATCAGCGACCTGCTGGGCGACACGTCGCAGCTGCTGAAGGCGTTCCACCACATCAACTACCGCCACGACGAGCTCATCGTGCTGCACGTCATGGCCGAGGAGGAGCTGCGCTTCCCGTTCGACTCCTTCATGCACTTCAAGGACCTCGAGGGGATCGCGGAGCTCGAGCTCGATCCCAAGTCGATCCGCGCCGAGTACCTCGACCGCGTCGAGGCGTTCGTGAAGATGCTCAACGACGGCTGCGCCGGCATGCACGCCGACTACGTCCCGCTTTCCACCAAGACGCCCTTCGTGAAGGGCATCACCGAATATCTCGCCCGCCGCGCCACCGGCGTCGGCTAGACCCCGCCACGGAAAACACCCCATGCTCGGACTCCGCAAGAAATGCCTCGTCACCGGCGGCGCCGGTTTCATCGGCTCCCAGCTCGCCCGCCGCCTGCTCGCGCAGGGTTGCGAGGTGACGGTCCTGGACAACCTTTTCACCGGTTCCAAGGCGAACATCTACGACCTGCTGCCCAACCCGGCCTTCACGTTCCTCGTGCACGACGTGACGCAGCCGTTCTGGGGGCAGTTCGACGAGATCTACAACCTCGCGTGCCCCGCCTCGCCCGTGCACTACCAGCACAACCCGGTCGAGACGACCAAGACCTCGCTCCTCGGCATCATGAACGCGCTCGACCTCGCGCTCAAGACGAAGGCGAAGGTCTTCCACACCTCGACCTCCGAGGTCTACGGCGACCCGGACGTGCACCCGCAGCCCGAGACCTACTGGGGCCACGTGAACACGATCGGCATCCGCAGCTGCTACGACGAGGGCAAGCGCGCCGCCGAGGCGATCTGCGCCGACTACCGCCGGCAGTACGGCGTGGACGTCCGCATGATCCGAATCTTCAACACCTACGGCCCGTACATGCACCCGCGCGACGGCCGCGTCGTGTCCAACTTCGCCATGCAGGCGCTGCAGGGCAAGGACATCACGATCTACGGCGACGGGAAGCAGTCGCGCTCGTTCCAGTACGTGGACGACCTCCTGGACGCGATCGAGCTCTACATGGCCAAGCCGCGCGCCGAGGTGGAGCGCTTCTTCGACGGCAAGGGCCTCGGTTGCCCGGTCCTCAACGTCGGCAACCCGGGCGAGTTCACGATGCTGGAGCTCGCGCAGCTCACGCTCAAGTGCCTGCCCGAATCGAAGAGCAAGCTCGTCTTCCAGCCGCTCCCGCAGGACGACCCGAAGCGCCGCCGTCCGGACATCTCGCTGGCGAAGGAATTCCTCGGCTGGTCGCCGAAGGTCCCGCTCGCCGAAGGCCTTCCGAAGACCATCGAGTACTTCAAGCGCTTCGTCTAGGGACGCCTAGCCCGTCCGCCGCCACTCGCGCCGCGCGAGTGCCTGGCGGAAATCCCTGACCGTCCGCCCCGCCGCGGATTCGAGCAGCGCCTTGGCCTCGCGCCGTGCGGCTTCCAGCCGCCCGCGCAGCGGCTGCGGGAAGAGGCTCGGTTCGGCGTCGTCCAGCAGGAGCGTGGCGGGGTGCGGGTCCCGCAGGCCGTGAGCCTCGCGGAACGCCTGCGCGAGCCGCCGGTACTGCATCAGCGAGACGTAGTGCTTGAGGAGCCACGGCGCGCGCTCGCCGATCCAGCCGCGCAGGCCGGGCTTGCGCCCGACGATCTCGCCCGCCTCCGTGCGGATCAGCGAACTGTCCACGCCGGCCTCGGCGTCCAGGAGCAGCGACCCGCAGCGGATCTTCTCCGCGACGCGCCCGCGGCCGCGGGCGGCCTGGTAGGCTTCGACGATGTCTTTGATGTCTGGCATCGGGTTGATCGACGAG
>JAFPUX010000231.1 GCA_017413145.1 Kiritimatiellia bacterium
GCGCCAGCGCCCGCCGGGCGTCCGCTCGACGCGAACGGCGGCGCCGCCGTTCGACACGGTCGCCGCGGAGAACGACGCGAGGTCCGCCCGCGGCAGCAGCACGGGCTGCGCCAGACCCCCGGGACCGCCTCCGCCGGAGAGGAGCCGGTCCGCCAGGTGGTTCGCGGCGAGCAGCAGCGCGAGCAGGGCCGCGAGGAAGACTACCGTTTTTTTCGAGAGCATCGGATCGTGTGGAGCAGGAGGAGGCCGACGCCGGCGCAGATCGCGACGTCCGCGACGTTGAACGTCGGCCAGTGGTACGTTTCGCGCCAGTGCAGGTCGAGGAAATCGACCACGCGGCCGCGCAGCGCGCGGTCGAGCAGGTTGCCGGCGACGCCGCCGGCCAGCGCGCCCGCCGCGGCGCGCGACAGGCGGGAGGCGGCCAGATCCCGGCGGTTCCACCACAGGACCGCCAGCATCGCCGCCGAAACGAGGACGAGCAGCCACTGCCGCCCCGCCAGCATGCCCCACGCCGCGCCGTCGTTGAGCACCAGGCGCAGGTCGAAGAAACCGGGGAAGACCGCGACCGCGCCGCCGTCCGCGAACGCGCGGAGCGCGGCGAGCTTGGCCGCCTGGTCCAGCGCGAGGACCGCGGCCGCCAGCAGGAGGATCGTCTTCACGGGCGGCGCGGCCGGCGGGTCATTCGAACGTCGCGGGAGCCTGCGCCCACGGCGAGCGGCCCGCCCCGTCGCGGTCCAGCTCCTCCTGGCACGGAACGCAGTACTTCGCGTCCGGCATCGCCTTGAGGCGCTCGATCGGGATCTTCGCGCCGCAGTTCCGGCACAGGCCGTAGTCGCCGCGCTCGATCGCGCGCAGCGCTTCGTCGATCTGGATCATCCGGCGTTCGCCGCTGTTCGCCTTGCCCAGCTCGGTCACGCGCGTGATTTCGTCCGTGCCCGCCTCTTCCGGATTCTCTTCGTCGGAGCGGCCGAGCGACTGCGCCTTGAGCGAACCCGTGCGGACCGCGAACTTCGCGCGCTCCTCCATCATCGCCGCGCGCAGCGTCGCCAGCTCCGTCTTCGACAGGTGCGGCTTGCCGGGCTTCGACGGCTTCGGCGCGGGAACCGGCTTCGGCGCGGGAACCGGCTTCTTCGCCGGGACCTTCTTCGCGGGCGCCGCCGGCTTCTTCGCCGGGGCCTTCTTCGCGGGCACCGGCTTCTTCGCCGGGGCCTTCTTCGCGGGCGCCGGCTTCTTCGCCGGGGCCTTCTTCGCGGGTGCCGCCGGCTTCTTGGCCGGAGCCTTCTTCGCGGGGGCCGCCGGCTTCTTGGCCGGGGCCTTCTTTGCGGGGGCCGGCTTCTTCGCCGGGGCTTTCTTCGCGGTCATGGTCGCAAGCTTCTTCGTGTTGCCGGACGCGGCGCGGGCCTTGCGGGCGGCGGAGGGGGAATACTGCAGGCCGGGGAGACGGACGCGGACGGCGGCCGTTTTCGGGGCCGGTTTCTTGGCGGGCTTCTTCTTGGGTGCGGACATCGCGGGTTCCTCCTTCGCCGGCCGGAAACCGGCCGGAACGTCGTTCGGTATTGGATGGCCCCGGATTGTAGCACAGCTCCCCCGCGAAAGCAAAGGGAAAACGCGGATTCGCGGGCGGGCGGCAGCGCGGCGCGCCGCCGCCCGCCCGCATCGTCCGGTTCTCGCGGCTCCGCCGCTCGACGATTCCGCTGGGCGAAACGGCGGAAACGTGCTATCCTCGCTTCCCGTGAACGCCCGATGCGCCGTTTTCGCCCTTCTCGCCGCCGCCGCGCTCGCCGCGCCGGCGGCGGAGCCGCCCGCCGAACCGTCGCGAGAAGAGCTCGAGTCCGCCGACGCCGCGCTCGAAACCGTCCGCGACGTCTGTTCGCGCACGCTCGATTCGCTCCTCGCCGAGCTCCGCGCGCGCTGCCCGGGCCTCGACGCCCGCCGCTCCGCCGGCCGTGCGACGAAGAACGACTACCGCAACTACCAGTGGATCTCCGTCAAGATCGACGGCCGCGAGTACATGCTCGCGACGCACCACTCCAACCTCGACTTCCGCACCGGCAACCCGCACACCCAGTTCGGCCGCATCCAGTTCTGGCGCTGCGAAGGGCCGCAGGGGCCCCATTCGCGCGACGGAACCGGCGTCTGGCGCTTCCGCGCGGACAACGAGGACCGCACGCTCCCGCCCACGCGCGTCTGGGACGAATCGTACTCGTCCGCCGCCGTCGTCGACCGCTTTGTCGCCTTCCTGGCGCGTTGCGGCGAAACCAACGCCCTCGCGGCGGCCATGGATGCATCCGCGTCCCCGGACATTCATCATTCATCATTCGGAGGCGGCTCCCGCCGCCGCCGACCTTCCGCTCGAAGAGCGCCGGCGCGCGAACGAAGCCCTCGAAACCGTCGCCGCCGTCGAAGCGAAGGCCGCCGCCGCGATCGTCGCGGAACTGCGCCGCCGCCACCCGGATTGGGCCGTCCGCACGTCGCACGGAAATTCGCACGTCAACGATTATCGCTGCTACCGGTGGATCACGGTCCGCGTCGCGCCGGACGACGTCCGGTGGATCTCTCTTGTTTTCAACGACATGGACCCGTCCACGGGCAACACGCATTCGCAATTCGGCCGCATCCAGTTCTGGCGCGGGATCGACCACCAAAACGGCCCGAAGAACGAGGCCGGACCCCACACCCGCGACGCCGGCGGCTGGCGCTTCCGCTCCGACAAGCAGTGGTCGGCCATGCCCCGCCTCCACCTCTGGTCGCCGGAATACTCCTCCGTGCACGTCGTGGACCTCTTCGAGGAGTTTGTTAAGTAATCCCCCAGCGCCGTCCGCGGCCGTGGGAGGCTGCGTGGCGGGGTTTGCACCCCGCCACGCGCGTGTTTTGCGGCGCGGGCGGTAGAAACATCCGGGGAGCCAGCGGCTCCCCGAAAGCCGGGGTACACCCCGGCCCGGCGCATCGCGGGGCAAGCCGCCCCGGCTTGTGGATGCCGTGCCCGCCCCGGCTTTCGGGGAGCCAACCGCTCGGGCGGGGCTTCGCCCGGCCCTCGCTCGGCTCCCCGGACGTACCGACCGCCCGCGCCGCAAATCGCGCCGCTTCGCGCGGCTCCCGCCGCGCTCC
>JAFPUX010000232.1 GCA_017413145.1 Kiritimatiellia bacterium
ACCGTCGAGCAGGTCACCAACTACACCAAGGCCGGCGGCGCCTGCGGCAAGTGCAAGGGCGAGATCGCGAAGATCCTCGACCGCGAGCTCGCCGCCGCGTCCGGCGCCCCCGCGCCCGAAGCGGCCCCGGCCCCCGCGCCGGCCCCCGCCGCCCCCGCGGAGCCCGTCCCGTTCGCGAAGCTGTCCCCGGCCAAGAAGGTCCTCGCCGTGGAGAAGGTCCTCGAGGCGGAGGTCCGCCCCGCCCTGAAGCTCGACGGCGGCGACATCGAGCTGGTGGACGTCGACGGCGCCAAGGTCCAGGTCCGCTTCCTCGGCCACTGCGCCGGCTGCATGGCCGCGAACCTCACCAAGAACGGCCTCGTGGAGAAGAAGCTCCGCGAAGCCCTCGGCGCGCCCGAGCTCGACGTCGAGGCCGTCTAGCCATGGACAAGGTCTACTACTTCGACAACAACGCCACGACCCGGTGCGCGCCGGAGGTCGTCGAGGCGATGCTCCCCTTTTTCTCGGAGCGCTACGGCAACGCGTCCAGCATGCACGCGTTCGGCGGCGCCGTCGCGGCGGACGTGAAGGCCGCGCGCGCCAAAGTCGCCGCGTTCCTGCGCTGCGAGCCGGACGAGGTCGTCTTCACGAGCTGCGGCTCCGAGAGCGACAACAACGCCCTCTTCGGCACCGTCGAGGCGCTCGGCCCGGACACGACCGTGATCACCTCCGCCGTCGAGCACCCCGCCGTCCTCGAGCCGTGCCGCTGGCTCGAGAACAACCGCATCCGCGTCGCCCGCATCGGCGTCGACAAACTCGGCGCGCTGGACATGGACGCCTACCGCGCCGCGCTTTCGCGCCCCGGCCCGAAGCTCGTCTCGCTCATGTGGGCGAACAACGAGACGGGCGTCGTGTTCCCGATCAAGACCTGCGCGGAGCTCGCGAAGGCCGCCGGCGCGGTCTTCCACACGGACGCCACGCAGGCCGCCGGCAAGCTCGCCGAGGTGGACATGTCGGACGTCCCCGCGGACATGCTCTCCTTCTCCGGCCACAAGATCCACGCCCCGAAGGGCATCGGCGTGCTCTACGTCCGCCGCGGGACGCCCGTCCGGCCGTTCCTCCTCGGCGGCCACCAGGAGAAGGGCCGCCGCGCCGGTACCGAGAACGTCCCCTACATCGTCGGCCTCGGCCGCGCCGTCGAACTGGCGCGCGAGGAGATCGACAACGGCGAGGTCGCCCGCGTCGCGCGCCTCCGCGACCGCCTGCAGGAGGGGCTCCTGCGGATCCCGGACACCGTGGTGAACGGCGACCCGGCGCACCGCCTGCCGAACACGCTCAACATCTCGTTCGAGTACATCGAGGGCGAGGCGATCCTCTTCCACCTGAGCGACGCCGGCATCTGCGCCTCCTCCGGTTCGGCGTGCACCTCCGGCTCGCTCGACGCCTCGCACGTCCTGCGCGCGATGGACGTGCCGTTCACCGCGCTGCACGGCTCGATCCGCTTCAGCCTGAGCCGCTACAACGCGGACGCGGACGTCGACCACGTGCTCGCGACGATGCCCGGCATCGCGAAGACGCTCCGCGAGCTCTCCCCCTACGGACGCAAGTAGCCATGGCACGCTCCAGGGAAATCGTCGTCAAGTCCCCCGAGCAGCTCGAGGGCTGCCGCCGCGCCGGCCAGGCCGCGGCCGACGTGCTGCGCGTCATGTGCGAGGCCGTCCGCCCCGGCGTCTCCACGAAGTGGCTCGACGACTTCGCCGCCCGCACGATGGCGGCCATGGGCTGCCGCAGCGCCGACTTCGGCTACTGCGGCTACCCCGCGCAGACGTGCATCTCCGTGAACGAGGCCGTCATCCACGGCGTCCCGCGCGAGGACGTGGTCCTGAAGGACGGCGACGTCGTCTCGGTCGACATCACGGTCGAGTGCGGCGGCTTCGTCGGCGACAACGCGCGCACGGTGATCGTCGGCGACGCCCCGCCCGAGGTGCGCGCGCTCGTCGAGAACACCGAGCGGGCGCTCGCGGCCGGCATCGCCGCCGCGCGCGCCGGAAACCGCGTCGGCGACATCTCGCACGCGGTGGAGGTCGTCGCGAACGCCTCGCGCCTCGGCATCGTCCGCGAATACGTCGGCCACGGCTGCGGCATCGACATGCACGAGGCGCCGGAGATCCCGAACTACGGCCCGTCGCACCGCGGCCCGCTCCTGCAGGAGGGCATGGTGCTCTGCATCGAGCCGATGCTCACGCTGGGCTCGCGCCGCATCCGCGTCCTCGAGGACGGCTGGACCGTCGTGACCTGCGACGGCAAACCCGCCGCGCACGCGGAGCAGATGGTCGCGGTCACGCGCGGGGATCCGGAGATCCTCACGCCGCGCTAGCGGCGCGCCCAGTCGCGCAACTCCCGCGCCCCGGCGAGGACCTCGCCGATGTCGAGCGAGAGCCATTCGCCGTCGCGGTAGAGCTCGCGGCCGTCCACGACCGTGAGGCGGTTCTCGAGGCCCGTCGCCGCGTAGACGACGCTTGAGACGACGTTGTGCACCGGCTGCATGCCGGGACCGCGCAGGTCGAGTGCGAAGAAGTCCGCGTGCTTGCCGGGCTCCAGCGAACCCGCGAGCGGATCGTGGATCGCCGCCGCGCCCCCGCGCGTCGCGAGGTCGAGCGCCGTCTGCGCGGAGACCGCCGTCGGGTCGCCCGCCGCGAGCTTGCCCAGCAGCGCCGCGAGCCACGTCTCGCGCAGCATGTTCTGCGCGTTGTTCGACGCGGGGCCGTCCGTGCCGAGCGCCACGGGCACGCCCGCGGCGAGGAGCCGCGGCACGGGCGCCGCGCCGGACGCGAGCTTCATGTTGGACGCCGGGTTGTGCACCGCGGCGCAGCCGCGCGCCCGCAGGATCGCGAGGTCCGCGTCGTCCACGTCCACGCAATGGAAGAGCGACGTGTCGTCGCGCAGGATCCCGAGCGAATCGCAGTACGGGATCGGCCGCGCGCCGCGTTCGGAGAGGCAGTCGGCCGACTCCTTGCGCGTCTCCGACATGTGCATGCCGAACTGCCAGCCGACCTCGTCCGCGAGGTCGCGGCACGCGCGCAGCAGCCCCGGGTCGGTCGTGTAGACGGCGTGGGGAGCCACGGAGCCGCGCAGCCGCGGGTGGCCGCGCCACGCGGCGGCGTTGTCGCGGACGCGCCCGAAGAGCGCGTCGCGCGTCGCGCCGCCGAGCTGCGGGAAGAAGCGCGTCACGTTCTCGCCGATCACGCCGCGCACGCCGGCCTCGTCCGCCGCCGCGAAGACGTTCTCCTGCAGCATGTACATGTCGTAGAACGCGGAGCAGCCCGTGCGGACCATCTCCGCGAACGAGAGCCGCGCCGCCGCGCGCAGCAGCCGCGGCTCCCAGCGCGCCTCGCGCGGGAAAATGTCCTCGGTCAGCCACGCGAAGAGCTCCTTGTCGTCGCTCGTGCCGCGCATCGCGCTCATCGGCACGTGCGTGTGCGCGTCAATCAGCCCCGGCAAGATCGCGGCCTCGCCGAGCGCCGACACCGGCTCGCCCGGATGGCGCGCGAGCACCTCCGCGGCGGGACCGACCTCGGCCACGAACGAGCCCTCGACGCGGAGCGCGCCGTTCTCCACGACGCTCCGCGCGTCGTCCTGCGTGACGATCCAGTCGGCGGTGTAGATCACGGCGTTTCCTCCCCGGCCCTAGCCCTTGAAGATGAAGAATTTCCGCAGCACGTAGTTGAACGCGAGCGCGGTGAGGATGCACACGAGAAACGCGGTGCTCGTCTGCACGCCGAAACTCGCGATGAGCCACGCCTGGAGCGCCGTCCCGAGGAAGGCCGCGAACGCGCCGACCGCGGTGAACGAAAGGAATTCGAGCCACATCGGCAGCTTGCCCGGCTTGAACACGAACGCGCGGTTGATCAGGTAGCAGACCACGTCGGACACGACGAACCCCGCCACGCTGCAGTAGGCGGAGAGCCTCGCGCGCGCCGCCTCGTCGATCGCCGGCGGGACGAGCCCGAAAAGCTTCGCGACGAAGTCGTCCGCCGTGATGCACGGGAAGACGAACCACGCGAAAACGGAAAACGTCGCGATGTTCACGAGCGTGGCGAACACGCCGACGGCGGCGTACTTGCAGAACTGGATGACCGGATGCGCCGTTCCGCTCCGCCCGAAAAACTGGCGGAAGAGTTCGGGAACCGTGCGCGGGAACGGGACGCGAGCCGGGGCCGCTTCGGAAGTGTCGCTCATGGGGCGCAAGGATAGCAGAAGCGCGCGGGCGCGGCAAGCCCTTGCCGCCCGCGCGGGAGTCTGGTATACTTGCGCCCCATGAAAGGCAAAACGCTCGTCATCATCCCGACGTACGACGAAAAGGACAACGTCGGTCCGATCGCGGAGGCCGTCTTCGCCGCCGTGCCGGACGTCGACGTCCTCTTCGTCGACGACGACTCGCCCGACGGCACCGGCGCGGTCCTCGACGGCATGGCGGCGCGCGACCCGCGCGTACACGTCCTGCACCACGGCGCAAAGGCCGGCCTCGGCCGCGCCTACGTGGCGGGGTTCAAGTGGGGCCTCGAGCGCGGCTACGGGCACTTCTTCGAAATGGACGCCGACGGTTCGCACGACCCGAAGGCGGTTCCCGCGTTCCTCAAGGCCGCGGAGAACGCGGACCTCGTCCTGGGCACGCGCTACAAGGGCGGCATCCGCGTCATCGACTGGCCGCTCAACCGCCTCCTGCTTTCGATGGGCGCGGGCGTGTTCGTCCGGCTCGTGACCGGCCTGCCCGTGAGCGACCCGACGGGCGGCTACAAGTGCTACTCGGCCGAGGTGCTGCGCGCGATCGACCTGGACAAGATCGTCTCCAACGGCTACTCGTTCCAGATGGAGACGACGTTCACCGCGTGGACGAAGGGCTTCCGCATCGCCGAGGTCCCGATCGTCTTCCTCGACCGCCGCGTCGGCTACTCGAAGCTCTCGCTCGGCATCGCGCGCGAAGCCTTCTGCATGGTCTTCCGCCTCGCCTGGCGCAACCGCTTCCGCCGCCGCCCCCGCTTCGCCCGCCCGGCCCCGGCCGCCGCCGTCCCCGAAAACGGCGGTTGAACCGGCGCCCCGTCTTTGCTAGAATCGAAAACCGCCGCGCGCCCCTCCGCCCGGCCAACCGAAAAGGACCCCCCATGGAAATCGACTCCGCCCTCTGCATCGCCGGCGCCATCGGCGTCGTCGGCCTCAGCGCCGCCGGCTCGGCCATCGGCATCGGCAAGGCCGCCTGCGCCACCATCGGCGCGTGGAAGAAGTGCTACGCCCAGAACAAGCCCGCGCCCTACACGCTCTTCACGTTCGTCGGCGCGCCGCTCACGCAGACGCTCTACGGGATGATCCTCATGTCGATGCTGCTCTCCGTCGCCAAGAACCCGATCCCCGGCGCGGGCGTCGCGGCGATCGTCCTCGCGGTCCTCGCGGGCGCGGGCATCTGCGCCTCCGCCGCGTTCCAGGGGCAGGCCGCCGCCGCCGGCGCGGACGCGCAGGCCGAGACGGGCAAGGGCTTCACGAACTACCTGGCCGCGATCGGCGTCATCGAGACGGTCGCGATCTTCGTGATGGTCTTCGCGATCATCTGCATTCTCCCGCTCAACGCCAAGGAGGACGGGTCCGCCGAAGCCGCCGCGCCCGCGGCGGTCGTCGAGCAGGTCGTCGACGCGCCCGCCGCGGACTAGCGCGCGTCCGCGCTTTCCGCCGCCGCGCGGACCA
>JAFPUX010000233.1 GCA_017413145.1 Kiritimatiellia bacterium
CCGCCGCATCAGCCGGTGGTTCGTTTTCTTCTCGTCGTTCGTCATGTTCATGGCCCCACAATTTTCGGTAACGCCAATTGTGGCGCAACCTAAAAGTTCTCCGTCGCGATTTGGGTAACAGGAATTATGGCGCAACGCGCGGCCGGAAAAAAAGCTTCCCTCGCGCGCGCGGTTTTGGTATCCTTTTGCGCCGTTCGTCCCTTTTCCGTTTTCCATACCCAGAGAACCCGACCCGCACGAAATGAAAGTCGACATCCAGTCCGTTTCCCCCTCCCGCTCCGTCCTCGCGATCACGTCCGAGCCGGACGACGTGGCCAAGATCCGCGCCGCGATCGTGAAGGAATACGCCGCGCAGGCGTCCATCCCCGGCTTCCGCAAGGGCAAGGCCCCGGCCGCCGCCGTCGAGCGCGCCTACGGCAAGCGCATCGCGGAGGCCGTCGAGGACCGCGCCGTCCGCACCGCCTACGAGAAGGCCGTGGACGACAACGGCCTCAAGGTCTTCGAGCTGCTCTCCGTCGAAAACCGCCAGGTCGGCGCCGACGGTTCCGTCTCGTTCTCCGCGACGGTCGACCTCGTGCCGTCGTTCGAGCTGCCCGCCACGGACGCGATCCCGGTCGACGACAAGAAGACCGAGGTCGGCGACGCCGACGTCGACCGCGAGGTCGAATCCCTCCGCCGCGCGTTCGCGGCGAACAAGGAGCTCGCCGCGGGCGACGCGCTCGAGGACGGCGACATGGCGCGCGTCGACTACGCCGCCACCGCCGGCGACAAGCCGCTCGCCGAAGCCGTCGCGGACGCCGGTTCGTTCGCCGAGCGCAAGGGCGCGTGGTGCACGGTCGGCAGCGAGCACTTCCTCGTCCCCGGCCTCCAGAAGGAGCTGCTCGGCAAAACCGTCGGCGCGAACGGCCTTTTCGAGGTCGAGTTCCCGGCCGACTTCTACAAGGAGTCGCTGCGCGGCGTCAAGGCGGTCTACGCCTGGACGGTCGCCGGCGCGTCCCGCTCCATCCCCGCCGAGCTCGGCGAGGAGATCTTCAAGAAGCTCGGCGTCAAGGACGAGGCCGAGCTGCGCGACCGCATCCGCCAGGGGCTGACGGCCAACGCCGAGACCGCCGACCGCGCGCGCCACATGCAGCAGGTCGCCGACTACCTTTCCAAGGCCGTCTCGTTCGAGCTGCCCGCCCGGGCGGTGGAGGAGCGGACCGAGCACCTGCTCGAGCATCTGCTCGAGGCGAACATGAACCGCGGCGTCTCCAAGGAGGACCTCTCCAAGGAGCGCGAGAAGCTCACGGCGGTCGCCCGCGCCCGCGCCGAGTCCGACATGCGGACCGACTTCGTCCTGGACGCCGTCGGCGAGAAGCTCGGCATCCAGCTCACGAACGAGCAGTTCGCCGCCTACATGAACAACTTCGCCGCGAACCGGCGCATGAACCGCGAGCAGGTCAAGGAGCTCACGTCCGACCGCGCCGCCATGCGGAACCACTTCCTGCACGCGCGCCGCGAGAAGGTCCTCTCCGAGCTGCTCAAGACCGCCAAACCCACCGCCGGAATCGACGCACAATGAAAACGAAAGCCGACTACTACGTCCCCTACGTCATCGAGCAGACCGGCCGCGGCGAGCGCTCGTTCGACATCTACTCGCGCCTCCTGAAGGACCGCATCGTCTTCATCGGCACGCCGATCGAGGACGCGATGGCGACCTCCGTCATCGCGCAGCTGCTCTTCCTGCAGAGCGAGGACGCCAACAAGGACATCTCGGTCTACGTCAACTCGCCGGGCGGCGTCGTGACGGCGGGCCTGGCCATCCTCGACACGATGAACTACCTCTCGTGCGACTGCGCCACCTACTGCATCGGGCAGGCCTGCTCGATGGGCGCGGTGCTCCTCGCGGGCGGCGCGAAGGGCAAGCGCTACGCGCTGCCCAACGCCCGCGTGATGATCCACCAGCCCAGCGGCGGCGCCGAGGGCAAGGCGAGCGACATCCGCATCGAGGCCGAGGAGATCCTCAAGGTCCGCGCGAACTTGAACCGCATCCTCGCGGACGCCACCGGCAAGCCGCTCGAGACCATCGAGCGCGACACCGACCGCGACTTCTTCCTCTCCGCGCAGGAGGCGAAGGACTACGGTCTCGTCGACCACGTGCTCGTCCCGCGCGCCCGGAGCTAGCGCCATGGCCACGACGTCCTCCCGCTCCCGCAAGGGCCGCCACTGCTCCGCCTGCGGCGCCACCGAGGCGCAGCAACCCGACCTCGTCGAGGTCCACGGCGAGTGGCTCTGCCCGAACTGCCTCCGCGAGCAGCGCGAGTTCCTCCAGTCGATGGCCGACGAGCTGCGCCAGGCCGAGGAGGGCGCCGCGTCCGGCGCCCGCCCCGTCGCCGCGCGCCGCGTCCCGTCGCCCAAGGAGATCAAGGCGTTCCTCGACCAGTACGTCGTCGGGCAGGACGCCTGCAAGCGCATCCTCGCCGTCGCCGTCCACAACCACTACAAGCGCATCGAGAACGCGTCCGTCCGCAAGTCGAAGGACGACGACGTGGAGCTGGAGAAGTCCAACATCCTGCTCGTCGGCCCCACCGGCTCCGGCAAGACGCTCCTCGCGCGCACGCTCGCCCGCCTGCTCGACGTGCCGTTCGCCATCGCGGACGCCACGACGCTCACCGAGGCCGGCTACGTCGGCGAGGACGTCGAGAACATCCTCCTGAACCTCATCCAGGCCGCGGACATGGACGTCCGCAAGGCCGAGAAGGGCATTGTCTTCGTCGACGAGATCGACAAGATCGCGCGCAAGACGTCCAACGTCTCCATCACGCGCGACGTCTCGGGCGAGGGCGTCCAGCAGGCGCTCCTCAAGATCGTCGAGGGCACGCTGGCGCGCGTCCCGCCCGCCGGCGGCCGCAAGCACCCCGAGCAGAAGTACATCGAGATCCAGACGAAGGACATTCTCTTCATCTGCGGCGGCGCGTTCGTTGGCTTGGACAAGGTGATGAAGCGCCGCTCCGACGCCGCCGTGCTCGGCTTCGGCGCGGAGGACGGCGACGCGAAGGACGCCCCTGCGCGCAAGCGCCGCAAGGACGCCGCGAAGCTGCGCCCGGAGCCGGAGGACTTCGTCGAGTTCGGCCTCATCCCGGAATTCATCGGGCGCCTGCCCGTCGTCGCCACGCTCGACGAGCTCACCGAGGACGACCTCGTCCGCATCCTCTCGGAGCCGAAGAACGCGCTCCTCAAGCAGTACCAGAAGCTCTTCCGCCTCGAGAACGTCGAGCTCTCGTTCGACGACGGCGCGGCGCGCGAGCTCGCCAAGGAGGCGCTCGCCCGCAAGACCGGCGCCCGCGGCCTGCGCGCGATCATGGAGGAGCTCATGAACGACCTCATGTTCGAGATGGCCCCGCCCGCCGGCGAAGAGACGCCGAAGCGCGCGCTGCGCGTCACCGCGGAGATGGTCCGCTCCACGCTGGACGGCACCGGCTCGCTCGCTGGGGCCCTCGCGCCCGCGTCCGTCGCCGCGAAGGCGCCGCCCGCCGCGCTTCCGCCGCCGCCCGTCGGCGAGCTGTTCCCGTCGGCCGCCGGACAATGACCGCCGGGGC
>JAFPUX010000234.1 GCA_017413145.1 Kiritimatiellia bacterium
CCGCCGCATCAGCCGGTGGTTCGTTTTCTTCTCGTCGTTCGTCATGTTCATGGCCCCACAATTTTCGGTAACGCCAATTGTGGCGCAACCTAAAAGTTCTCCGTCGCGATTTGGGTAACAGGAATTATGGCGCAACGCGCGCCGCGATCCCGCGCTTGCCGAGGAAGCGCGTTTCTGCTAGACTCCGCCGCCGTTCCCGCGGCCGTGCGGACGCGGGCGTTTTCCACCTTACTCCAGGATCGGACCCATGGGCGGTTTCTTCGGCGCGGTCTCCCGCGAAAATTGCGCGGCGGACGTCTTCTACGGAACGGACTACCACTCCCACCTCGGCACCCACCGCGGCGGCATGGCGTTCTGGGCGGGCGGCAAGTTCCACCGCACCATCCACGACATCTCCAACGCGCCGTTCCGCACGCGCTTCGAGTCGGACTTCGCCGCGTTCCGCGCCGCGGAGCCCTGCTCCGGCGTCGGCTCCATCAGCGACACGGACGACCAGCCGCTGCTCTTCTTCTCGCACCTCGGCGAATACGCGATCGTCACGGTCGGCCTCGTGAACAACGCGAAAGACCTGGTGAAGCACCTGATGAACAACCACCAGGCGAACTTCTCCGCGCTCCAGTCCGGCGAAATCACGCAGACCGAGATCATCGCGGGCCTCATCAACACGCAGGACTCGATCGCCGAGGGCCTGCACTACGTCCAGGAGATGGTCCGCGGCTCCGTCTCGATCCTGCTGCTCGCGCCGGAGGGCGTCCTCTGGGCCGCGCGCGACCGCTTCGGCCGCACCCCGATCTGCCTCGGCAAGAAGGACGCCGGTTTCGCCGCGACGTTCGAGACGACCGCCCTGCCGAACCTCGGCTACAAGCCCGTGCGCGACCTCGGCCCCGGCGAAGTGGTGAAGATCACCAGCTCCGGCGTCGAGACGGTCCTGCCGCCGCAGGGGCCCGAGGCGCTCTGCTCGTTCCTCTACGTCTACTACGGCTACCCCGCGTCCGCCTACAACGGGCAGAACGTCGAGGCCGTCCGCTACCGCTGCGGCGCCGCGCTCGCGCGCCGCTCGCCCGCGCCGGACGCCGACTCCGTCGCCGGCATCCCGGATTCGGGCGTCGGCCACGCGCTGGGCTATTCGCACGAGTCCGGCACGACCTACGAGCGCCCCTACGTGAAATACACGCCCACGTGGCCGCGTTCGTTCATGCCGTCCAACCAGGACGAACGCCAGCGCATCGCCGGGATGAAGCTCGTCCCGCTGCCGCAGCTCATCGAGGGCAAGAAGATCGTCTTCTGCGACGACTCGATCGTCCGCGGCACGCAGCTGCGCGACCAGGTCAAGCGCCTCTTCGACGACGGCGCAAAGGAGGTCCACGCCCGCATCGCCTGCCCGCCGCTGCTCTTCGCCTGCCCGTTCATCAACTTCTCGCGCTCCAAGAGCGAGATGGACCTCATCACGCGGCGCATCATCCGCGACCTGGACGGCGAGAACGCCGACCCCGCGCGCTACCGCGACCCGGACGGCCTCCCCTACCAGACCATGGTCGACCGCATCCGCGAGCGTCTCGGCCTCACCTCGCTCGCCTTCAACCACCTGCCCGACCTCGTGGCGGCCATCGGTGTCAAGGGCCTCTGCACCTACTGTTGGAGCGGCGAAGACCCGTCGATGCCCGGCGGCTGCGGCGGCGCCTGCCCGCACTGCGCGGCCAAGGCCGCGCCCGCGGCGCCCGAGCCGCCCGTGCAGCAGGGCTGATCCCCTTCCCTCCCCCACGGACGAGTGGCGGAACTGGCATACGCGGCAGACTTAGGATCTGCTCCGAAAGGTTGCGGGGTCGAATCCCGCCTCGTCCACCAGTTTGGAAGTCCCCTCCGCGCCGGGCGTCGGCGGCGCCGCGCCCGCGCGGAGCGGGCTTGTTGGCGCGGCGGCG
>JAFPUX010000235.1 GCA_017413145.1 Kiritimatiellia bacterium
CGCGTTCGTGGCGGGGTCCGCCGCGGGCGCGGGCGGCACGGCGAGCGCGAGGAGCGACAGGGCGAGCAGCAGCAGCGTGTTCTTCATGGGGAGGTTCGAGGTGAGAGGTAACGAGGTGAGAGGTTAATGGTCAGAGGGCAACCGTGAAAGGAACCGAAGAGACTGTTTTTCCTTCGTTGCGGGAGGATTCTAGCACCATTCCCCGGTTCGACAAAGCCCGCCCGTCATTTCTAAACACTCTGTCCGCGGGCGCGAATGCGTTCTGCCGGCCGAGCCGGGGCGCGGCGCGAAGCGCAGGCCCCGGCGAGGAGCGTAGGCAGACGCATTCGCGCCAGGAGTCGCGACCTTCGCGTTCATTGCTTTTCCTCCGCGTAGGAAGTCCTTGAAGAATACTGCATTCGCCGCGCGACCGGAGTCGGCGGCACGTCGCGTCCTTCCAGAAGCGCCTTTCGTTCCTCCTTCGAGAAAAGCGCGATGTCCGCCAGCGTTCCGAGGAGCGTCGCGGCGGCTTCGGCGGACGCCTCGGGCGGAATCGCCTCGCGGACTCCGAACATCGCGCGGACCATGAGAATATCCACGTCGCGAAGCGTTCGCTGGAGCCAGTTCGTATGTTGGACGCCCTCGAACGCGATCCGTTTCTCCGGGTGCTCGTCGAAGTCCCAGTCGTCGATTGGATCGCAGGAATGGTCCCAGGCGTATCGCGGAATCATCCGCGCCCGGTTCCGCCCCAGCTCCCTTGCAAGAAACCGGAACATCGGCACGGCCGGATCTCCGGAGGAATGGTTCATGCATGTCTTGTAAAGGCCGGACCGGATCGAGACGATGAACACCCCGCCGTCCGTCTCCGCCTCCGAGAACGGGATGGCGTCCATTTCCTCGAGCAGCCGGAACGCGAGTTCCGGATCCGGCCGGAGCCCCTGAACGCGCTGAATCGCGTCGAGCGAGGCGAACCGGTCCGCGTTCGTTGACGCGAATTCCAGCAGGCTGGCGCCCGCCGCATCGTTCGTCCACGCCGAGGCCAGTCGCCAGCAGTTCGTTTCCGAGGCGGGGGCCTCTACCGCGGGAAGAGCCGCGAGCGCGAGAAGCGCCGCGGCCGCGAGGAACCGGGGAATACGGGGAAGACGGGGAAGTGGCATTGGCGGAGAGGTGGAATCGGGTGGCAGGGACGGAAGGTTAGCGGTCGAGGAGCGAGTCCAGGGGATTCCAGGACAGAATCTCGATCTTCGCTTTTTCACGCAAGGGTTCGACCAGTTGGTCGCGGATTTCGTTCATTTTCGTCCGCTTGAGTTCTTCCGCGACTTCGGCGCGGGCTTCCTCGAACGATTTGAGACGCGGTTCGCTGCGCGAGGAGACCACGAGGAAAAACCACCCGAAGACCGAGTGGAACGGCTCGCCGATTTCGCCGACAGGCTGTGTGAACGCGGCCTTTTCGAATTCCGGCACCATGACGCCGGGCCCGAAGGTGTATTCGCCGCCATTGAATTTGGCGCTCGGGTCGTCGGACGCTTCGCGTGCGACAACTGTAACGCTCTCGCCGGAAACAACGCGATCCCGCAGTTTTCGGATCCGAGCTTGGGCGGCCGCCTTCTTTTCCTCGTCCGCATCCTCCGGGCAAATGACGAGAACGGACGAAACGGTTGCGGATGCCTCTTCGAAGACGGGCGGATCGCGGAGCTTCGACAACAACTTCCAGCGAGCGCGAAGTTCGTCCTCCGTCGGTTCGGTCCAGCCGTCCAGAACCAGTTCCTCGCCGGAGGCGAATCCACGCCGCCGGGCTTCGCGGCCGAGAAGAAAGTCGGTCACGCACTCCTTGATGGCGGCATCCTGCCAGCCAACGGGCAGATGTCCGCCGCATGCCGCGGCCATTTCGGAAAGGCAGCGTCGCAGTTCGCCCTTGGTCACGGCCGTTTCGCAGTCCACGAGGACGACGGGCTCGGCGTCGATCCGGGCCTGTTCCTCGTCCGTGACGGAGATGCTGCGGTCGTCGGACCCTTCGTAGAGGGCAAAGCCGGCCCCCGGACAGGGCGCTACGGCGAGCGCGAGGAACGCGAGCGCGAGAAGCGCCGCGAAGAAGAACCGGGGAACACGGGAAAGACGGGGAAGGGGCATAGCGGGTGGAGGTTAGGAGTTAGAGGTTAGGGGGCTGGACGGAACGCGAAGGACGCGAAGGGTGGCCCGGATTGTTCTCCGCCCCGAAGGCCTTCGGGGAATGGGGCGCGACCTTTTGTCGTTTTGTCCTTGGGTCCTGTTGTCGTAGGGGCCGCCCACGGGAAATGCTCCCCCCGGTTTCCGGCCGGGTCGACCCAAGGACGAAAGGACGACAGGACGAAAGGTCGTGCCCCGCATGCCTTCGGAAAGCGGGACGGGGAGAATCGAAGGACGCTGGGCCGATGCCGCGAGCGGGCGCGAATGCGTTCTGCCGGCCGAGACGGGGCGCGGCGCGAAGCGCAAGCCCCGGCGAGGAGCGCAGGCAGACGCATTCGCGCCAGGAGTCGCGACCTTCGCGTTCATTGCTTTTCCTCCGCGGCCTCCGCGTGCGGTTCGGGCTCTGCGTTCTCTGCGCTTTCTGCGTGAGGTTCTTCCTCCGCGGGCGCCGCGTGAGGTTCGGGGTCTTCGTCCAGCGGCCAGAGGAGGAACCGGCCGAGGGAGAAACGGAGGGCGTTCGGGGCGGCGGGGGAATCCTCGGGGACGAGGACGAACCGCATCGGGTAGTTCCGTCGGAATCCGCCAAGGCGGGTCACGACGAGAAACGGTCCGGGGGCGGTTTCGGGAGGGCCGAGGGCCGCCCGGATGTCGGCCGGGAGGCCGTCCCGCGGATACGCGGAGAAGAGAAAGCTGGCGTGGTGCTCCGCGAACTCGACGCAGCGCCCCGCCTTCAGCCGGAAGGACGAGCGGAGCGTCTCGACCTTCTCCCCGCGTGGCGCGCCGGGAACGTTTCCGATGTCCGTTTCCTCGAACCGGATTCCGGTGAATTTGAAGTCCGCGAGTTCGACGTCGATCGCATTCGCGTCCTCGTCGACGGCGAAGGACGCGACGATCGCGTCGAGGAAATGCGACGCGGCGCGCCAGGGCATCGCGACTTCGCCGAGGCCCGGGACGAGGACCCGGCGATCCTCGCCCGGCAGCTGAACGACGAGATCCTCCGGAACGTCCGCGGGGGCGAACGTGTCGAACTTGAACGGCACCGCGCGAACGGGTTTCGGGAACTCTTCGTCGGTTTCGCGGGGCAGTTTGTCGAAGGCGAGGATCCGAGACGAACCTCCTCGCGCGAAGTCGATGCCCGTGGCCGGCCGGGTTTCGCGGAACAGTTCGCGGACAAGGTTGCAGCGGTCGCGCTCGGGGGCGATCTCCTCGGGGTCGTTCCTGAGTCGGCACAGGCACACGCCTGCGCCGAGGAAGAGGACGCGGGTGTCGGCGAACGCGTCGAGCGTCCCGATCTTGCGCATCTCCGCGACGGGGTCGGCGTCGGGCGAAAGCCGCTTGCGCCACGGTTCGGCGAGCAGCTGCTCGAGCGTCGCCGCCGGCGCGTTCGCGGCGGGAGCCGCCGCGGAAAGGATTTCAAACTCGACTTCGGTTTCCGCCCAGCGCGTGCCAGCGAGATCGAGGTCCCGACGGAGCGGCGCGCGGACGCGGCGGGGAACGTCGTTGGAGACCCAGTCCGAGAGATCGAGACGGGCGCGATTTCCGACCGCGCCAGGCGGAAGTTCGGTCCAAAAGCGGCGCGTTAGTTCCAACAGGCCGTCGTCCGGCCAGTCGAGGGGGCGGCGGCCGTCGAAGCGGTATTCCACCCGGGGCGAAGTCTCTTCGACGGTGACGCTGAATGGTCCGGCGTTGGAGAGGACGACGTCGAAGAGGATCGGTTCGCCGGCGGCGTGGACGGCCGGCGTCCGCACCGGCTCGGCGAGCAGGAAGAGCCCTTCCACGGCGCCGGGCGGCGGGCGGCGGACCGCGGGGTAGCCGGCGGCGTCCGCTTCGGCCGCTTCCTCCGCGTGGAGGATGGCGCGTTCGACGAGCGCCGCCCGTTCCGCGACGGCCGGAACGGCGGAGCCGGCAACGGCGGGAAGGGAGTCGCGCCGGTCGAAACCGGCGAGGGCCGGCATCTGCTCCGGGAAGAGCCCGAAGACGACGTCGGCCGTGCAGTCGCGGTTCCCGTCGAAATGTGGGATGACGGACTCGGCGAGCCCGGAAAGCGCACGCCGGGCTTCCGGCGAATCGCCTTCGAAACGGTTGGGACGTCCCCATCGCCATGCTGGAAGGTTGCGGGGGGCCGGGAGCGGATTCCCTTGGCCGGCGTAGCGCGCGAGGGCGTGGGCGCGGAGCGACCGCGGGGCGTGCGGGGCCCAGATGCCGAGAATCGCCTCGAAGGAGGTCTCGTCGTGCCAGTCCGATTCACAGAACGCGGCCAGTCCGACGGCGACGAGCGCTTCGACGTAGCCCGCGTCGGAAAGGAACGGCGCGTCGGCGGGCGGGTGCGGATCGGAGGAGCCGAGCGCGTTGGCGGCCTCGGCGATCCACGCGAGCGCGGCGCCGTGGCCGGCGGGGTCCTCGAAATCCCGGCAGAGCGCCTCGGCCAGCCGATCCGCCCCCTGCACCGCCAACGCGGCGAGCGCGACATAGCGCGGGCGGAGTTCGTCAAGCCCGACCGGGCGGACCGGGACGCGCTCGAAGCCGGCGAGCCGCCAGTTCCCGATTGCGAGCAGGACGTCCGGGTCGACCGGGCCCGAGCTTCCGCGGAGGACGATGCCGAAGCCCGAATCTCCGGGCACCAGACCCGAGTCGCCCGTTTCTTCCGGAACGGCCGCGGACGGTTCGTCCGCCGTGCCGGCGTCCCGGAACGCGAATCCGACGTCGAACCTGGCGGCGTTCGCGACATCGGAGTGCGACGCGGACACGGAGAGATCCAGTTTCCGCGTCGATGCGGCGGACTGGGGAAGCGGAACGGAAACGCGCGCGGGCGAAAACCGCGACGCTTCGAGGGACCCGCTCCACGCGAGCGAGACGCCCTCCATCGCTTCGAAGGAGCCGTCAAAGAAGGACCGGAGCATGCCCGCCGGGATGGTGCCCCGCTTCCATTTCACGGCCCGTCCGGCGGGAACGAACCCGTCCGGAACCGTCGCGGCCTTGCCGGGCAGCACTTCGAACAGCCGGCAGTCGAACGCCACGCGCGGCACGATCCATGTGCCGAGACCCTCCGGATCGGGAGCGGCGAGCGCGAGCGCGGGAAGGAGGACGAGGAGGGCGAGGCGTTTCACGACGTGGCGGGGTGTTTGGGATTGTCCACAAATCTCAAATGTTCACAATTGTCCACAAATGGCAAATCCAAATTCAAGGATCCGCGGTCTTTGCGCTCTCTGCGTGGGATTCGGGCTCCGCGGGGCTCGGCGTGTCGGCGGCGTGCGACCAGGAGTCGTCGGGGAAGAGGAGGACGAGGACGCGGCAGTCGCCGGCGGGCGGAGGAGCGAACACGGCGGCGGTCCCCGGTTCGAGCGCCAGGCTCAGTTCCTCCGTTTCGGCGGTGTCGTCTCCCGCGAAGACCGAGGCCTCTGCGGTCAGGCGGAGCAGCGGAGTCCCGTCACGGCAAACGATGGGGCGCACGGAAAGGCGGACGCCGTTCGTGACCGCGGGCTTCCCGGGTTCGCCGTCGATGTCGAGGAGAGAGACCTCCGCCTTGCAGCCGTCCCCGAAGACCGCACTCGGCATTCCCAGGATATGCGCGTTTCCGTCGGAGACGGCGGCGGCTCTGGCGGCGTCGAGCGTCCCGCGGTAGCACGCGACCGCGTGACGGTCCGCTTCGGGGAAGAGCGCGGGATCCGCCCCGAGCAGCGCGCGGTAATACCAGTCCGTCGCGGATTC
>JAFPUX010000236.1 GCA_017413145.1 Kiritimatiellia bacterium
GCCGCTCGATGGCGCGCAGGCGGGGCCGGCGCGGCTCGCGCTGGAGGTGCCCGAGGGCACGCGCGAGGGCGTCGCGTTCCAGCCGTGCGGCACGAATGAATTCGGCCGGATCGTCGTCTCCTGGGAGGACGGCTCCGAGGATTCCTTCCCGCTCGCGATCTCGGCGCAGTCCCAGAGCCTCCGCATCGACATGCTCGGCCGGAAGAAGGGCGAGAAGGTCGTCCTGCCGGACTGCAAGCTCTCGATCTGCGGGGCCGAGCAGTACGTCCGCCCGAACCTCCGGCGGTTCCAGTCGAGCTACTCCATCGAGCCGCAGGGGATCGACGTCCTCCGCGACTGGGACGAGCTTCCGCCGGCGTCGGAGCACGTCTTCGCGGTCGACCTCGCGCGCCGGAACGGCCGGCTGGAGCTGTGGATCGACGGCTCGTACGCCAAGGCCCTCGAGAAGGCCCCGCCGGCCCCCAAGGGCGGGGCGCCGGCGGCCGCGGTCCGGGCGAAGTCCGTCGCCTTCGAGTTCGGCGAGGGCGTCCGCTACGCGCGACGTCCGCCGGTCCGCGCCGTCGACGGCGTCTTCACGAAGCTCGACTTCGCGGCGAATCCGCGCGCGAAGGCGTTCGCCGGCGGCGAGCTCGTCGGCATCGCGCCGGGCGACGCCGAGATCGGCGGCTACCCGATGAGGGTCGCCCGGCCGATCGACTCGGCCGACGTCGCGATCTGCCACCAGGCGATGGGCAACTGGGCGCTGGAAGTGGAGGAGTACCACGGGCGCTCGCCGCTCGACGGCTTCCCGAGCGCGATCCACTACCGCGTCCCCGCGGCGCCGTACGGCCGCGCGGGCGTGCTCTTCGCGCTGGACGACGACCCGGCGAAGGACCGGATCCTCACGCTGCGCCTCGGCCACTACCTGCCCAACGGCTCGGGCGGGAACATGAGCGGCGCCGTGACGCTGGACTTCACGGACGGCGTGCCCGACGATTGCCGCGAGGTCGGCGCGGTGCGCGCTGGAGGGCGGCTCCACACGCTCTACTTCGCGGACGTGCCGCTCGACATCGGGGGCATCGTCGACCTCACGACCTCGTGCGACTACCTCGACTTCGACGTCACCGGCAAGCCGTGGGAGAACTTCCAGCAGCTGGACAACTCCATGAAGCCGGACCCCGCCTCGCGGAGCGCGTTCAATCTCTTCGGCGTGACGCTCCGGCAGGCGGAGTACTCGTTCGAGCAGCGCCAGGCGCAGCCCGGCAACGTCTTCACCGAGGACGAGACGGACCGCTCGACGACCTTCCGCGTGACGGCGCTCGTCGACGGCGCGAAGGGGCGCCTCGCCTGGACGGCGCTGAACGAGGACGGCGAGAAGGTATTCTTCGGCCACGAGCCGTTCGCGCTCGCCCGGCGCGGCGACGCGAAGGACGTCCGCGTCGACTTCGGGGCCAGGACCGGCCGCGGCATCTACACGCTCTGCATCTGGGCGTTCGACGCCCGGGACGGGCTCGTCTTCTTCCACAACGGGACGTTCGCCATCCTGCCCGAGAAGGGGCGGCGATGGGGGATGTTCGAGTCGCCCTACGCGACGTGGTGGTTCAACTCCCACGGATCGCCCGGGGAGGCCGAAATCGGCTTCCCGATCATCACGAAGGCCGGCATCCGCAAGGCGAGCTGGCGCGAGCCGACGCGGGAGGAGCAGGAGCGCTGGGGCGTGACGCGCTGCGGCAACGTGATGGGCCTGGGGCAGAACGGCAACGGCGCCTTCGACGCGCCGGGGAGCGGGTTCTCGCCCGGCGTCGTGAAGGAGAAGGGGCCGGACGGCCAGACGGTCGCGACCGAGCTCTCAGGCGAGGAGCGCTTCGTGCGCGACCTGCGGGAGAAGATCGCGAAGAAGACCTGGGTCGACCACGTGATGATCTGGCACGAGTCGGGCCCCAAGGGCGGCATCCCCGAGGAGCTGCTCGGCCTGCCCGTCCCCGAGGACACGCCGAAGAACCGGTCGAAGAGCTACTACATGATGGAGAGCGCGCGCATCATCCGCAAGCACTTCCCGGACCTGCGGATCCAGATCGGCAACTGCTCCGCCGGCATGGGCGCCGCGGTGTGGCCGCTGCGCAACGGCGCGTCGCCGGACAGCTTCGACTGCCTCGGCATGGAGTCGCCGGCGCAGGTCGTGCCGACCGAGCGCCTCACGGAGATCGGGCTCCTCGGCATGCTCGTCTCGCAGGACGCCGCCTCGCGCCTCGCCGGGCGCAAGGTTCCGCTCAACGGCGCGTGGGAGTTCACCTACCGCGCCGACCGCGACTGCGGCGAGGAGCTGCAGGCCGAGTGGCACGCGCGCGACACGCTCGTGTGCCTCGCGCACGACTTCCGGCTCATCTCCCCGGGCATCCTCTTCGACTGCCGCAACGGCTACTACAACGGCCTCTGGGGCGGCGCGGGCCTGCTGCGCCGCGCGCCGTACGTCTACCCCAAGCGCGCCTACGTCGCCTACGCGGTGCTCACGAAGGTGCTGGACGACGTCGCGTTCGAGAAGGCGCTCCCGACCGGCTCCGGCACGGCCTACGCCTACCAGTACAAACGCGCGGACGGCAAATGGGTCACGGCGCTCTGGTTCCAGCGCGGCGAGGGCGAGATGGAGGTCGAGTCCGGCGGCGGCACGGTCACGAAGATGTACGGGCAGGAGTCGGCGCTGGCTCCCGGCAGGGCCGTCGTGGCGGCATCTGGCGCGCCGGTGTACCTCACGACGGACGCGCCGCTCGGGGGCGTCCGGATCGTCGGTCGTTCCTTCCGCCAGGACGGCGCGCTAGCGGCCCGCGCCAAGGTCGCCTCGGCGCTCGAAAGCGCGGACCTCTTCGAGGAGCCCGAGCCCGACCCGCAGTTCGAATCGGCCCACCACGAGTGGTTCCCGTACCTCAAGCCCTCGAAGTACGCGATCGCGACGGTCGAGGACGAGGAGAAGGGCCCCTGCGTGGAAGTCGCGCTCGACCCCGCCAACGAGAAGGGCTACACCGAGTACGTCACCGAGTACACGACGCTGCGCTTCAGGGAGCCGGTGCCGGTCGAGGGCGAGCCGGAGCTGCTGGGCGTGTGGGTGAAGGGCAACTCCAACGGCGGGCAGATCCGCTTCGAGATCGAGGACGCGGACGGCGAGGTCTTCCGGAACCTCTCCACCGGGCGCTCGTGGGCGTGCGACATCATGGACTGGCCGGGCAACCTCGCGGTCTCCTTCGACGGCTGGAGCTTCGTCTACCAGACGCTCGGCCGCCCGACCGACCTCGTCCCGACGCACTCGCCGGGGCCCGCCAAGGAGCAGTGGGCGAGCGGCGGCGGCGACAAGCGCATCCGCTTCCCGATCAAGGTCCGCGCGATCACCGTCGGCTCGTACCGCTACCTCTTCACCCCGCTCGGCTTCGACCTCTCGAAGCCCATCGCGGAGCCCCTCCGCCTCAAGGACCTCGGTGGCGTCTACCGGTAGAGTAGGGGGGCGGCTCAGACCTTCACGAGGTGCTTGCGCAGGGCGATCGCGGCGGCCTCGGTGCGGTTGGCGGCGTCGAGCTTGACGAGCAGGTTCTCGACGTGCTCCTTCGCGACGGTCCGGCTGATGCCGAGCATGTTCGCGATCTCGGTGTTGCTGAAGCCCTTGACGAGCATCACGAGCACCTCCAGCTGGCGGGGCGAGAGCGTCGGCGCGGGCGGGTCGACCGCGAGGAGCCCCCGGACCTCGGGCGAGATGAAGGTCTCGCCGGCGGCCGCGGCGCGGACCGCCGTGAGCAGCGTGGCGTCGTCCGCCGACTTCATCACCGCGCCCGACGCGCCGGCCGAGAGCGCGGCGGCGATGGTGTCCGACGTGGAGTACGAGGTGAGCACGACGATCCGCGTGTCCGGCAGCCTGGCCCGGATCTCGGCGGTGGCGGCGACGCCGTCCTTCTCTGGCATCATCAGGTCCATCACGACGACGTCGGGGCGGAGCCGGACCGCCTGGCGGACGGCCGCGACGCCGTCGTCTGCCTCGCCGACGACGGAGAGGTCGCGCGCGGCGGCGAAGAGGGACTTGAGCCCCATGCGGACGATCTTGTGGTCGTCGGCGACCAGGATGGAAATCTTGTTCATCTTCAGTTCTCCTCGGGAAGGGGGATGTCGACGTCGACGCGGGCGCCCCTGCCGGGCGCGCTCTCGATGCGGGCCGTGCCGTCCAGGGACTTGACGCGCTCCATCACGCCCTCGAGCCCGAA
>JAFPUX010000237.1 GCA_017413145.1 Kiritimatiellia bacterium
CCGCGGTTGTCGTGGATGTGCGTCGTGAGGATCCGGTCGCCGAGCTTGTCGAGCCAGTAGTCCACGCCGCCGCCCGCGTAGTGCGCGTGGCCGAAGTCGATGCAGTAGCCGGCGTTCGTCGAATGAACCTCGGCGAAGAGGTCCGGCAGGAGCGTGTTGTCCTCGTTGAAGAAGTGGACGTTCTCCATCGCGACCGAGACGCCGAACGCGCGCGCCTCCTCCGCGGCGGCGTCGACGTTGCGGGCCATGAGGCGCATGATCCCGGTCCGCCCGATCCGGGCCATCTCCTCGTGGAAGGCCTTGTCGTAGGCCGCGATGCTGCCGAGGCGCTCGATGGAGTTGCCCGGGTGGATGACGAGGACCTTCGAGTTGAGGTTCGCGGTCCACCGCGCGCACTTCACGATGTTCTCGACCACCTCGTCCTGGCTTCCGCCGGCGGGCGCCCACGTCGCGCAGAGGCCGTGGTGCTGCGCGGCGCACATCCCGAGCGAGTCGAGGAAGCCGCCGAGGCGCTTCGTCTCCTCGTCGACGTCGAACGCCGAGGGCTCGACCGTCACGTAGCCGGTGAGCATCAGGGCATCGACGCCGGCGGCCTTGATGGCGCGGATCTTCGGCTCGTACAGCTCGGGGGGAATCGTTCGGATGAAGCCGTCCGTCCAGCGGACGGTGTCGACGGGATAGGAGAGTCGGTATTCGGTTGGCATGGCGAACCCAGTCGGAGGTGAGAGGTGAGAGGTGAGAGGTGAAAGGTGGGAGGTGAGAGGTTGGAGGTTGGGGGGGGGGGCTACTTGAAGACGACCTCGTCGTCCGCCGCCAGCGGGGCGGGCGTGAGGGCGACCCGGAAGAAGCGGACCGCGTCGGCGGTGTCGACGCCGACCCACGTCCAGCCCGAGTCGTCGTCGAGCGGGAGCTCGTTCGCCTTCCACGCGAGGCTGGGCAGGGCGGGCGTCCAGACGACGTCCGCGAGGTTGGTCGAGGTCACGAGCGTGCAGTAGATGTCCGTTGCGTCCGGAAGCATCGCCCGCACGGAGCTTTCCGAGCCCATGTCGAAGGCCAGCGTCTCCTTCTCGACGTCGAAGAGGACGATCGCCAGGCCGTCCGCCTTGGCGAAGGCGAGCGTGACGGCCTGCGGCTCCGTCGACTTGCCGACGTCGGTCTCGATCTTCACCTCGCAGACGTAGGTGCGGTACTCGAGGCCCGTGAGCTCGAACGAGGCGGTCTCGCCGTTCTCGCTCGGGAGGACCGTCGTCCAGGCGCCGCCGTCCAGACGGTAGGAGACGGCGTAGGACGTCGCGGGATGGAAGTCGCTGTCCGTTCCCATCACGACGCCGGAGAGCGTCACGGTCGCCGAAGCCGCCTTCCGCTTGCCGGAGACGGTCTCGATCGACGGGTCCTCCTCCGTCGGCACGGCCGGGCCGAGGTCGCGCAGCTGGATGGCGTTGATGGCCGCGAAGTCGCCGCCTTCGAACTTGACCTTGAACGTGTGGTCCTCCCTGTCGCTCGTCGGCACGAACGTCCCGATCAGCGATCCGCCGTAGGTCCAGCCCGTTCCGCCGAACTGGACGTGGTCGACGTCGAAGCCGGAGACGGTCGCCGTCGCGGTCGAGCCGTTCCGGTGCATGATGATCTGGACCAGGTAGCGCCGGCCCGCCTTGAGCGCGGACAGGTTGCCATTGATCGTGAAGGTGTACTCGCCGGACGCGCCGTTGTAGAAAGCGCGGTCCAGGATCTGGGCGTAGCCCGCATCCGCGACGCCTTCCGTTCCCCACCCGTCCACGGCAGAATCGATCGCGGGCGAGACGGAGAAGGGCATCTGGATCTCAAGGCCGCCCAGCCGGGTCGCGTCGAGGTTCTTGAAGGTCGTGAACTGCACGCCGTTGGCGACCAGGGTGCCGATGTCCTCGCCGACGCAGAACGCCCAGCGGCGCACGCCGTTGGTGCGGATCGTGTCGCCGTCCTCGGTCATCGGCTCGACGATCCACGGGGGCGTCTGATCCTTGATCGTGAAAGAAACGGTCGCCGAGGCCGACTTGCCCGCGTCGGTCGTGATCGTGACCACGCATTCGTGGAGGCCGTCGGCGAGGTTCTTGATGGAGAACGCGGCGGTCGCGCCGGTGCGGTCCTTGAGCGCGAGAACCGAGTCGCCGCCGTCGAGCGCGTACGAGACGTCGTAGGAGGCGGCGGGGTTGCACGCGTCGTCGGTGCCCTTCACGACGCCGGAGAGCGTGACGAACGCCGTCTTCGAATCGTCGTCCACCGTCGCCGAGGCGGCGCCGATCGAGGGCTCGACGACAACCGGGACGGCGAGGCCGAGGTCGCGCACCTGCAGGGCGTTGAGCGGGTGGCATCCCTCCGCGCCGTCCCACTGGACCGTGAACTCCTGCGTCGTGTCGGACGCCGTGAAGAATCCGACGAGGGACGCGCCGTACCGCCAGGGGAGGGTCGGGCTCTGGTTCTCGACGTGAGACCGGGTCCCGACGGGCTTCGGCTCGGTGCCCTCGGCCGAAACCGTCATGGTGTCCGTATACTGGTTGTGGGAGACGAGCTGGACGAGGTAGTTCTTGCCGGGCGTCAGACCCGTGAGCGTGACCGTCGCCGCGGTATTGGTCGCCGACTTGTCCCAGAACCACGCGTGGGTGAGGAGGAAGCCGTAGGCGTTGGCTTCATTGTTAAAGCCCTCGTTGCCCATGCCGCTCCAGAGCACGTCGGCCGGCGCG
>JAFPUX010000238.1 GCA_017413145.1 Kiritimatiellia bacterium
ATGACGCGCATGCCCGACCAGCTCCTCGCGATCTCCGACCGCATGAGCATGGCGCACTCGATCGAGATCCGCCCGCCGCTCATCGACTACAAGGTGACCGAGTTCGCCGCGTCGCTGCCCTGCAACCTCAAGCTCAAGGGCCGCGACCGCGGCCTCAAGTGGCTCCTGCGCCAGGTCGCCGCGCGCTACATGCCGCGCGAGCTCATCGACCGCAAGAAGCAGGGCTTCGGCTTCCCGATCGCGCGCTGGCTTCGCGGCGACCTCAAGGACTTCCAGCTGCGCCTGTTCAAGCAGTCGCGCTTCGTCGAGCTCGGCCTCTTCAAACAGGAGGCCATCGACCGCCTCGTCGCCGAGCACGTCGGCGGCAAGGCCGACCACAACTTCCGCCTGTGGATGCTCATCAACCTCGAAATCTGGCACCGCCAGTGCATCGAGGGCAAATCCGCCGGCGAGATGAAGGAGTTCATCGCCTCGCTGCGGTAGCGGGCGGCGCCGGCCGTCCCCGGAAAACGGACGGGGCGGACCCGAACCCGGGCCCGCCCCGCGTCGGCGCGTCGTCGCCGCGGACGGTCCTACAGCGTCATCGCGGCGTCGATGAAGGCCTCCAGCTCCGCGAGCGGGATGCGCTTCTGTTCCATCGAGTCGCGGTCGCGGACCGTCACGGTGTCCTTCAGGGCGGGGTCGTTCTCGCCGAGCGTGTCGAAGTCGACCGTCACGCAGAACGGCGTGCCGATCTCGTCCTGGCGGCGGTAGCGGCGGCCGATGGCGCCGGTCTCGTCCCAGAAGCACTTCCACTTGCGCTCGAGCTTCTTGTAGACCTCGCGGGCCCTCGCGCGCAGCTCGGGCTTGTTCTTCACGAGCGGGAGCACGGCGACCTTGACGGGCGCGAGGGACGGCGCGAAGTGCAGGACCGTGCGGACGTCCTCCTTGCCCTTGGCGTCGACGAGCTTCTGCTCCTCGTAGGCGTTGCAGAGCAGGGCGAGCGCCAGGCGGTCGGTGCCGGCCGAAGGTTCGATCACGTGCGGGACGTAGCGGCCCTGGAAGAGCGCGTCGACGAACGCCTCGGCGGCCGCGGCGTCCTTGCCGCGAGCGGTCCAGGCCGCGACGGTTTTCGCCTTGAACGAGGCCTTCTCCTCGTCCGACTTCTCCGCGACGGCGAGGCGCAGGCGGTCGTCCATGACCTCCATCGACTTGCCGCTGTGCTTTTGGTGCTGCGTGAGGTCGAAGTCGGAGCGGGCGGCGATGCCTTCGAGCTCCTGGACGCCGAACGGGAACGCGTACTCGATGTCGACGCAGGCGCGGGCGTAGTGCGCGAGCTCCTCCTTGGTCTGCCAGTACAGGTGCAGGTCCTCCTGCGGCAGCCCCGCGAGGCGGTACCATTCGAGGCGCTGCTCGACCCAGTAGCGGTGCCAGACCTCCCAGCCCCAGTCTTCCTGCGGTTCGCCCTTGAGGTCGGGATTGTCGGCGAGGGTCGCGACGTGCCCGCAGATGAGCTCGACCGCCTCGTCCGGGCGGATGAAGAACTCCAGCTCCATCTGCTCGAATTCGCGCGAGCGGAACGTGTAGTTGCGCGGGTTGATCTCGTTGCGGAAGCTCTTGCCGGACTGCGCGACGCCGAACGGGACGGCCTTGCGCGACGTGGGGACGATGTTGAGGAACTGCGCGAAGATCGCCTGCGCCGTCTCGGGGCGGAGGTAGGCGACGGACGAGTCGTCCTCGACCGGGCCGACGTAGGTCTTGAACATGAGGTTGAACTCGCGCGGCTCGGTGAGGTTCTTCGAGCCGCAGGCGGTGCACTTGCAGCCGTCGGGCAGCTTCCAGGCCTTGCCCTCCTTGACGAGCTTGAGGCCCTGCTCCTCGCAGAGCTGGTCGGCGCGGTGGCGCTTCTTGCAGTCCTTGCAGTCGACCATCGGGTCGGCGAAGCCGCCGACGTGGCCGGACGCCTCCCAGATGCGCGGGTTCATGATGATCGTCGCGTCGAGGCCGACGACGTCCTCGCGCCACTGCACCGTGTAGTGCCACCACGCGTCGCGGATGTTGCGCTTGAGCTCCGAGCCCATCGGGCCGTAGTCCCAGAAGCCGTTCAGGCCGCCGTAGATCTCGGAGGAGGGGAAGATGAAGCCGCGCCGCTTGCAGAGCGACGAAATCTGGTCGAGCGATTTTTCCATGGCGATGTTTCCGATGGGGGTTGCGTTGCAATGGGCGGGAAGGATAGCACCGCCCCGCCGTTTTGTCCACCGCGCGCGCGGCGCGCGGGCTAGCCGGCGAAGGCGGCCGCGAAGAGCGGCGGCCAGAGAAGCCGGATCGCGACCCAGGCGTAGAGGTCGGCGAAGAAGTCGTCGAAGACGATGCCGAAGCCGCCGTGCAGCGCCTGCAGCCGGTAGGCGGGGAAGAGCTTGAGGATGTCGAAGACGCGGCTGACGACGAACGCCAGCGCGACGAACGCGGCGGCGGGCGCCCAGTTCCCCGCGACGAGCCAGTCCCACACGGGCGCCTGCCCGACGAAGCAGATCGGCAGCAGCATCCATTCGTCCGCGACGACCTGCCCGGGGTCCTTCTTGCCGTAGTGCTTCTCGCCGGCTTCGCAGACGGGAATCGCGAGGAGGACGAGCGCGAGCGCGACGGCGGCCTGGAGGAAGACGTTCGGGATGGCGGTGAGTGCGACCGCGAAGGGGAGGCCGACGAGGGCGCCGAAAGTGCCGGAGGCGACGGGCGCGTGGCCGAAGCCGAAGCCGTTCGCGACGGCGATGACGAGCTTTTTCATGGGTTGCGTGGCGGGGTTGCGCGCGCCGGAGAATGCGGCGCGCAGGGGTCGTGGTAGACGCCGTCGCGTCCTTCCAGGCGGAAGGAGCGGACGGAGAGCGGCGAGCCGTCCTCCGTGCGGAAGACGAGCGAATTGGGCGCGGCCTTCTCGAGCCGCCGGAGCAGGCTCGGCGGGAGCTCGAAGACGGCGTCGCCGGGCGCCAGGCCGGACGCGGCCTCGGCGCCGTTGAGCGTCGCGGCGACGCGCGTGCCCGGCGCGGCGCCGATCTCGGCGCGGACGACCGGGTTCATGCGCGCGACGTCCGAGCGGAAGATCTTCTCGACCTCGGGCGCGGGCGGCTCGGGCTTCAGGTCGAACAGCAGAAACCGTTTGTCGCGGTCGCGGAGCGTCGCGATCTCGGCCCAGACATTTTCCCAGTCGACGAGCGCGAGGCGTCCGGGTTCGGTCACGCGGACGACCCACGCCGGCGGCAGGCCGCCTTCGACCGGATCGGTGCGGACCGCGGCCGAGGCGTCGGCGACCAGCAGGGCCTCCGGGAAGAGCTTCGCGAGTTCGTGGCGGAAGCCCTGCACGTCGAAGAGCGTGGCGAGTTCCTGGACGCGGACGGCCCAGTCGGGGAAGAACCCGCCCCAGGCGTAGACGTACGGCCAGTCGCCCTTGAGCAGCGTGAACATGCGGTCGCCTTCGAGCCGGCGCGGCCCCATCGGCATCGCGGCGACCGTCCGGACGGGGCGCTCCTCGACGAGCCGCGCGATCGCGGGCGACGCCCGCTGGTCGACGATCGGGGCGTATCGCGCGATCCGTTTGCGGGGCGGGACCGCCTCGAGCGCGACGGCGGTCAGCAGGACCGCGCACAGCGCGGGAGCCGCCCACGCCCGCCGGCGGAACCGTTCGGCGGCGAGCAGCCGGTCGAGCGCGACCGCCGCCGCGCAGACCGCCGCGAAGACGACGATCGCTCCGAAACGCGACACGACGCGGAACGCGGAGAGAAACGGCAGCAGGCGGTCGTGGCAGAGCAGGTAGACGGGGTTCTCGGTCTTCGCGACGAAACGCGTTTCCGCGCCGAGCGACAGTTCCGGGCCGAACGAGAGCAGGAATATCTGCAACAAACGGGAAAGAACAAGGAATATACAGCACAAGAACACACTTTTTATGCGGAGGTATGTGTAAATGTCAGACAGCTTCATTTTTTCGTCAGAGTCAGTAACAGAAGGACACCCCGAC
>JAFPUX010000030.1 GCA_017413145.1 Kiritimatiellia bacterium
GCCGCCGCCGGCGAGCAGGGCGACGGCCTCGCGCGCGGACGCGGGGCAGACCGCCTCGACGCCCGCGGAGGCGAGGCGCGCGCGCAGTTCCGGGCGGAGCAGCCGTTCGCCCTCCGCGACGAGGATTTCCGTTTTCGGACCGGCGTCTTCCATGTCGTGCGACCGCTTCCCAGTCTACACGAACCGTCCTTCCGTGTCCAGAGCGGTTCGGGGGCGGTTGACTCCGCGCGCGGGGGTAGTGTAGAATTGTTCGCACACCGTTTCCAACGAAACCCGCTCCGGAACCTCATCCATGAATCCGATTCCCGTTTTGGCCTCAGCCGCCGTCACCGCCGAAGCCGTCGCGATCGTCGTTCTCGCCGCCGCCGCCCTGGTCCTGGCCGGCCTCCTCGCCGTCGCGCGGCGCAAGCTCCGCGACGCGCAGGCCGTCCAGACGAAGGCCGACGTCGCCGAGGAGCTGCTCGGCCACTCCGCCCGTTCGCGCGCGACGCTCGTGAAGCTCGCCACCTACCAGGACGCCGAGGAGCTGCGCGACCTCGCGCTGCGCGAAACCGGCCAGGCGCTCGGCGCCGTGGCGGTGTATCTCTACCGCCACAAGATGGACGGCTCGACGCCCCTCGTCCACGCCTGGTTCCGCACGCCCGAATACGACGTCCTGCCGAAGAACGCCGCCGAGCGCTTCGGCACGCCCGACTACCTCGACGAACATCCCGAGATCCGCTACGTCCTCGGGCAGCAGGAGGGCAACAACCCCGCGTGGGACGACGCGCTGCGCCGCGCCCGCGCCCAGCGCTTCCTCGCCGGACTGGTCCGCGTGGACGGCGAGGTGTGGGGCCACGTCGGCTACCTCGTCGACCGCCCCGGCGTCCCCGGCCCCACGGAGCTCGAGTTCTTCCACGGCGCCTGCGCCATGGTCCAGATCGGCGTCCTGCGCGCCAAGATCCTCGAGACGCGCGACACGCACCAGCGCCAGCTCGTCGCCTCCGCCCGCGCCGCCAACCAGGCAGCCCGCGCCAAGACGATGTTCCTCGCGACGATGTCTCACGAGATCCGCACGCCGCTCAACGCCGTCATCGGCTACAGCGAGTTCCTCAACCGCCCGGACGTGACGCCGGACGAGATCCGCGAATACACCGCCGGCATCTCGCACTCGGCCAACGCGCTGCTCTCGCTCATCAACGACATCCTCGACCTCTCCAAGCTCGAGGCCGGCAAGGTGGACATGAACGGCCGCTGCGACCTGGTGAAGCTCTTCGACGAGCTCGACTCGCTCTTCCACTACCGCGCCGTCACGAAGGACCTCCGCCTCGCCCACACGATCCGCCCCGACTTCCCGCTGCTCAAGCTCTCCGAGGAGCACGTCCGGCAGATCCTGCTCAACATCGTCGGCAACGCCGTCAAGTTCACGGACGCGGGCCTCGTCGAATGGTCCGCCGAGGCGCACGAGGACGGCGTGGGCACCGTCTCGCTCAACATCGACGTGCACGACACCGGCGTCGGCATCGCCAAGGACAAGCTCAAGACGATCTTCGACCCGTTCGTCCAGGACGGCGCCACGCGCGGCGGCAAGGTCTACAACGGCACCGGCCTCGGCCTCCCGATCGTGAAGCGTCTCCTCGAGGCCTGCAACGGCACGATCGAGATGCAGAGCGAGCCCGGCGAGGGCACGCGCGTCCACATCCACGTCGCGCGCGTCCCCGTCCTGCCCAAGGGCGACCTGCCCGCGCCCGATCCCGCCTCCGGCGGCACCGCCTCGCTCAAGCTCCCCGCGGACTTCCGAGCCGTGATCGTGGACGACGTCCCGATCAACCTCAAGATCCTCGACCTGCACGTCAAGGGCCTCGGCGTTGCCGACATCGCGCGCGCCGCCTCCGCCGAGGAGGCGCTCAAGGCCATCGCCGAGAAGAAGCCCGACGTCGTCCTCACCGACATGTGGATGCCCGGGATGAGCGGCGCCGACCTCGCCGTCGAAATCCGCAAGAACAAGGCGCTGGACAACGTTCCGCTCGTCGCCGTCACCGCGGACAACGACGTGGGCGCGACCTTCGACGCCTCGCTCTTCGCCGAGATCCTGACCAAGCCCGTCACCGCCGCGAAGCTCAAGCTCGCGATGATGCATTTGTTTCCCACCGCGCGGTAACCCGCGCGGTGGGGTCTGATGGTCTGATGGTCTGATGGTCTCATGGTCGGATGGTCTGATGGTCCAGGAAGTCTGGTGGTCTGATGGCGACGGCGGAGCGGTTCGAGGATTTGCAGGTCTGGCAGGGCGCGCGGGCGCTCGTGTCCAAGATCTACGCGGTCACGCGCACCGGCGAATTCGCGAAGGACTTCGGACTGCGCGACCAGATCCGGCGGGCCGCCGTGTCCGTCATGTCCAACGTCGCCGAAGGATTCGACCGCCGGACCGACAATTTCTTCCAGCATTTCCTGGCCATCGCGAAAGGCTCCGCCGGCGAAGTCCGCAGCCAGCTCTACGTGGCGCTCGACCAGAACTACATCACCGAAGCGCAGTTCAACGATTGCTCCCGCGCCGTCGTCCGGGTCGGCAAAATGCTGACCAACCTGATTCAATACCTCCGCACCTCCGACAGCAAGTTTCCCCGCGCGCAATCTTAGTTCCCCTTCCCCCTTCCGACCATTCGACCATAAGACCATAAGGCCCTCCGACTCTCGACCATCAGACCATCAGACCATTCGACCATAAGACCAACATGATTTCCGATGTAAAACAGTACTTGGCGACTTCCCTCGGGCTTCCCGAGGAGATGCTCGGGGAGTTCGTGGATTCGTTCATGGGCTCGTTCGACAAGACCGCGGAGGAGCTGAAGCCGTTCGCGGAGGGCGCGGCGCCGGACTGGCTGGAGATCCGCCGGATCACGCACACGGTGCGGGGCTACGCGGACGGCGTCGGCGCCGCGGACCTGCGCGCCCTCTCCGACGCGCTCAACGCCGCCGCCCACGCGCAGGACGCCGCCGCCTGCCGCTCCGGCGCGCAGGCGATCCGCGACCTCCACGCCCGCTACGCGGCCGAACGCGCCGCGGCCGGAGGCGCCGACCATGTCTGACCGGCCGCCCTCTGACGCGCCCGCGTCCTTTTCCGCGCCGGAGTCCGAGCCGCAACGCCCGGTCCGCGCGTCGTGGATGCTCCGCGTCCTCTTCGTCCTCGTCGCCGTCCTCTCCGTCGCCTGGCTCTTCCTCACCTGGCAGCTCGTCTCCGCCTCCGCCCGCCAGCGCGAGGGCCTCTCCCACTTTTCCGCCGTCCAGAAGACGTACCACGAGGAGATCGGCGAGGCCTCGCACCTGCTCAAGCGCGGCTCGGACACGCTCACGGAGACCGCCCGCCGCTACGCCGTGACCGGCGACCGCGCGCATCTGGACGCGTTCTTCGCGGAGGCCGACGGCGCCCGCAGCCGCAACCACGCCCTCGAGCTCGTGGACGGCGCCTCGCTCGACGTCTCGCCCGAGACGCGCGCGATCCTCCACCGCGCGATGGAGCGCTCCAACGCCCTCTTCCGGCGCGAGTGCCACTCCATGCGCCTTCGCGCGGCGGCCAAGGGCGTCCCCGCGGACGCGCTCCCGCCGCGGCTGCGCTCCGAGGCGCTCTCGCCCGAGGAGCTCGCCATGGATTCCGAGGCGCTACGCGCCCGCGCCGTGGAGCTGCTCTTCGACGACGCCTACTTTGCCGCCAAGGCCGAAGTGTGGGACCTCGTGAACGACTTCCTCGACCGATCAATGGACGAGCAGATGGGCCGGCTGCGCGACGAGGCCGCCGCGGCCCAGCACGCCGCCGGCCGCCAGACCCGCATCATCACGCTGCGCCTTGTCACGCTCTTCCTCCTGCTCGCGCTCGCCGTCGGCGCCGCGCTGGGCGTCATCGCGGGCAAGAGCCGCGCCAACCTCCGCCTCGCGGAGGGGCTCCGGCGCGAGCGCGACGCGACGCTCGCCGCCGAGAAGGCCAAGAGCATGTTCTTCTCGATGGTGAGCCACGACATCCGCACGCCGCTCAACTCCATCATCGGCTTCTCGGAGATGATCGTGCAGGGCGTCGACGACGAGAAGGAGCGCACCGAGGCGGCGGAGAACGTCCTCTTCAGCGCGCGCACGCTGCTGGCGCTCGTGAACGACGTGCTCGACCTCTCCAAGCTCGACGCGAACAAGATGAAGTTCGCTCCCGCGCCGTGCGACTTCCCGGAGATGCTCGCCCGCGTCGCCGCCACGTTCCGCATCCAGGCCGCCGGCAAGGACATCTCGATCGGCGCCTCCTCCGCCCCGATGCCCCGGGTGATGGTCGACGAGGAGCGCCTCCGGCAGATCCTCGTCAACCTCGCGAGCAACGCGGTGAAGTTCACGAAGAAGGGCGGCGTGGAGCTCACCTCGTCGTTCGAGCCGGACGTGCCCCCCGACGCCGGCGAGCGCCCCGGCGTCCCGGAGCCGCCGCGCCCCGGATGCCGCGGCACGCTGCGCTTCTCGGTGCGAGACACCGGCATCGGCATCGCCCCCGAGGACCAGAAGCGCATCATGGACCCGTTCGTCCAGGTCGGCCCGAGCGGCACCGGCGGCACCGGCCTCGGCCTCACCATCTGCAAGCGCCTCCTCGAGCGGATGGGCGGCGAGCTGCGGCTCGAGAGCGAGCCCGGCGTCGGCTCGACGTTCACCGCCGTCCTGCCCGGCGTCGAGACCGCCGCGCCGGCGGCCCCGGAGGAGGCCGCGGAGGGCGGCCGCGCGGGCGCCCCCGCGAAGAGGTCCTCCGAGCCGGTCCGGTCCGTCCTCGTCGTGGACGACGTCCACGTGAACCTCCTCGTCGAGAAGGCGCTCCTCACTCGCGCCGGGATCGCCGACGTCGAGACCGCGCCGTCCGCCCCGGAGGCCCTCGAGGCGCTGCGCCGCCGCCCGTTCGACCTCGTCCTCACCGACCTCTGGATGCCGAAGATGGACGGCTACGCGCTCTGCCGCGAGATCCGCGCCGACCCGGCCCTCGCCAAGCTTCGCGTCCACGCCGTGACCGCGGACGTCGAGGCGCGCAAGCTCGCGCTCAGCCGCGGCTTCGACGGCCTTCTCCTCAAGCCCATCACCGCCGACACGCTCGCCCGATTCCTCGCCTCGCTATGAGCCTCTCCCTCCCCGCCGGGCCGGACGCCCGGCGCC
>JAFPUX010000239.1 GCA_017413145.1 Kiritimatiellia bacterium
CCGCGGCCGGTGCGCCGGCGCGGACGAGCGAGCGGGCGCGCCACGCGGCGCCGGCCAGGCAGAGCAGCAGCACCGCGAGGGTGGGGTAGAGGCTCAACTCGTCGAGCTTCGCGTTCGTCGACCAGAGGGCGTTCGCGCTCCAGGGCAGGACGTAGGAGAACGGCTGCGCCGCGTGGAACGCCGTTTCCTTGAGCGGACGCAGGACCGCCCCCTCGCCGCGCTGCGTCAGGTACGGCCCCAGCAGGACGAGGAGCGAGACCAGGCCCGCGGCCCCGCCGGCGAGCGCGCCGCGCCAGAAGCGCTTCTCGCGCGCCATCCGCGGCTCGCGGCCGAGGAACGCGGCCGCGACGAACGGGACCGCCAGCGCGACGAACACCGCCTCGTAGAGCTCCGAGACGGCGAGCAGCCACCACGAGAGCGCGCACAGCGCCGCGTCCGCCGCGCGCCGGTCGCGCAGGAAGCGCACGAGGAACGCGAAAACGAGCGGGATCGCGAACACGAGCTCCATCTGGAACTCCGGCGCGTAGCTCACGCGCCACGGGAGGATGCAGAACGCAAGCGCGCCGAACGACGCGGCGGCGCGCGAGCAGCCGAGCGTCCGCAGCAGGAAGTGCATGCACGGCGCCGAGAGCGCCCAGAAGACGAGGAGCGTCACGTGGTAGACGAGCTCCGGCGGCATGGACGTCAGCCCGAACAGCGCCGCCGCGAACAGCGCCGGCGGGTACTGCAGCGCCTCGTAGTAGAGCGTCCCCGAATGCGGGTAGAGCATGTTCGTGTTGCCGGACGAGAGGAAGACGTCCCCGGCGAGGACGCGACGCGCCATGAACTCCAGCTTCCACGCGTGGAAGGGCGGGTCCCAGTGGTCGAGGAACGCGCCGCGCCAGTGCGCCGCCCACGGCCACGTCAGCGCGACGACGAGCGCCGCCGCCGCGAGGAACAGGGCGGCCGGCAGGAGCGCGCGCGCGGCGGGGCGGATTCTCATTTCAGCTCGATCAGTTTCTGCGTCGTGAAGACGTCCAGCCACGGCATCTTCACGAAGCAGCCGACGAGCAGCGCGGCGACGAACAGCAGCGTGAGGGCCATGAGCCCCTTCTCGCGGTAGAGCTTCTCGGGCTTCTGCGCCGCGCTGTCGGGCTTGTAGGCGATGGCCGTGTACTTGCCGAAGAGGGCGACGAGGAACGGCATGGAAATCAGCAGTTCGATGCGGTGCTTCACGAGGAAGATGCCGATCAGGAACGTCGCGACGATCGCATAGACGAACGACGAGACGAGCAGCGACGACTCCGTGTAGCGCTTGAAGCTCTTGCGGTAGAGCCCCGCGCGCTCCGGGTCGCCGATCATGCGGTACTCCGCGAAGCGCTTCGTCGCCATCAGGAACGCGCCGCCCATCCAGTAGCCCAGGATCACGCTGCACGGCGGCAGGGTCGTCTCCGTCAGCACGAACCAGCCCATCAGCAGGCGGATCATGTTGTTCACGGACTCCGAGAGCACGTCGAGGAACGGCACGTCCTTCGTGCGGAGCGGCTCGACGTTGTAGACGACGCCCATGACGAACAGCCACGCCGCCATCGCGAAGAACATCCGGCCCACGAGGAGCGAAAGGCCGAGCCCCGCGACCGCCAGGAGCGCGTATTCGGCGTAGACCAGCGGCTTCTTCAGGTCCGCCACGACGACCGGGCGGTTCTTCTTGGTCGGGTGGAACTTGTCGAACTTCGCGTCGAGCCACTCGTTGATCACGTAGTTGGCGGACGCCACGAGGCTCGTGCAGACGAGCGCGAGGGCGAGCTTCCCCCAGACCGCCGCGTCCGCCTTTCCGTGCAGCAGCACGACCGCGGCGAGGAAACCGGGCAGGATGAAGAGGTTCTTGATCCAGTGGTCCGGCCGCGCGATGCGGACGTAGTCCCGGAGCGTTGCGGATTTCTTCGTGTCGTCCATGCGGGCGAATTCTAGCACGGCCCGCCCCCGCGCGCAAGGGCGCTCACGCCCGCGGGGCGCGGACGGGGTCGGGGTAGAAGAAGGGGCCGCCACAGCCGCGCAGGAGCGTGCCGTCCGGGCGGCGTCCGGCCACGGCGCCGGGCGCGAGCTCGATCTTGGCGCCGCCGCCCGGCGGGTCGACGCAGAAGTTCGGGATCGCCGGACCGCTCAGGCGCGCCCGGAGGTGCCGCATGATCGCGAGTCCCGTCGCGAGCGGCGTCCGGAAGTGCTCGATGCCGCGCACGAGGTCCGCCTGGAAGAGGTAGTAGGGGCGAATGCGGTTGTGGTAGAGCGTACGGCAGAGCGCCTCGATCGTGGCGGGGTCGTCGTTCACGCCGCGCAGCAGCACGGTCTGGTTCTGCACCGGGATTCCGGCGTCGACGAGCCGCGCGCAGGCGCGGAGGGCGGCCGGCGCCAGCTCGTTCGGGTGGTTGAACTGCGTGCTGACGAACGTCGCCGGGCCGCCGCGCGGCGGGCGGAGCAACCGCACGAGCGCGGGCGTGACGCGCGAGGGGAGGGTGCACGGGAGGCGCGTCGCGATGCGGATCACGCGGACCGAGGGGACCGCGTGCAGCGCGGCGAGGAGACGGGCGAGGCGGGCGTCCGGCAGCATCAGCGGGTCGCCGCCCGAGACGAGGACGTCGTCGACCTCCGGGTGGGCGCGGAGCCAGCGCGCGGCCGCGCGCAGTCCGCCGGCGGGGAGCGCGGCGTCGCGTCTCGCGGACACGCGCTTGCGGAAGCAGTGCCGGCAGTAGGCGGCGCAGGCGGACGTGGCGAGCAGGAGTGCGCGGTCGGGGTAGCGGCGAACGAGCCCCGGAACCGGCGAGCGGGGGACTTCGCCGAGCGGGTCGGCGGACGCCCATGGCGCGTCCGCGAGCTCGCCCGCGCCGGGGACGAACTGCGCGAAGACCGGGTCGGAAAAGTCCGGGCGTTCGATCAGCGAGGCGACATGCGGCGTGATCGCCATCGGGAAGCGCCGCGCCGCTTCGCGCATCGCGTCCGTGGGGGCGAACCCCGGGAAGCGCGCGGCGAGCCCGTCGAGCGTTCGGATCGAGCGGGCGAGCTCGCGTTCCCAGCGGGGGACGCCGGCCGGCCGGGGCGGGAGGCGCTTCATTTCGGCATCGTGGCGACGACGAGGCCCTTCTTCGTGAGGGTCTGCAGGTACTGGCCGACGAGCGCGCGCGCCTCGAAGAACGTGAGCTTCTCGCGCGCGGCGAAGTCGTCCGCGAGCGCCTCGAGGTTCCGCTTGCCGTCGATCGACTCGTAGAACGCGGCGCCGACGCGGTCGAGGACGTACTTCTTGCGGGACGACAGCCCGAACAGGTCGCGGAAGAAGCGCAGGACGGCGCTTTTGTAGACGAGCTCGACCTCGAGCGACAGCTCGCCGGGGTTCGCTCCGGTCGCGACGAAGACGTGCCGGTTGCGGACCGGCACGGCCTTGAGCGAGTCGCGCAGTCGGCGGGCTTCTTCGCCGGGTGTGGAAGGATTCATCGGGGTCGGAAAACGTCTTCGCTCGGACCGTCGGCCGCGGTGGAGCCGGAGGGGGAGACGAGATGGAGCCGGGGTGGGGACGGGGAGGGAGAAAGACGGGGGAACGGGAGCGGGGAAAGAGAGACTAGGCGTCGTTCGAACGCACCTGATTCTACACGATCGGCACCCGCGCGGCAAGCGCTCCCCGCGTCGCATCCGTCAATTGCCGTCCGTCAATCACACCGTAGTTGATTTTTTCCCCGTCCGGATTTCTCCTGCGGCGGCGTTCCCGCTGCCGGCGTGAACGCCGTGCCCCGGCTAGGGCCGCGCCGGCAGGACCTGGAGGCGCGCCGGATCGTTGGACGACGTTCCCAAGAACCAGGCGTCCGTGAGTTCGTTCGCCGGCCGGATGTCCATCCGGCCGCTTTTCCGGATCACGACGACGTGCCGGCCGAAGCAGGGGAGCCGTTTCCGGTCGACACGGTCCTTCCAGGAGCGCGGACGGGCCGGATCGGCGCCGGCGAAGTCCTCCGTCGCGATTCCACCGAGGTTGGCCGACCACAGGAACGGCGTGTCGTCCGACGGACAGTCGTCGATGCCGGCGAGGCAGTTCCAGAGGCAACGGTTGGTCGCCAGCCCGTCGGCGCCGGGCGCAAGCTCCGGCCCGTCGACCTCGCCGACGAAGATGTCGTAGAAACTGCCTTCGCGGAGCGATCCGTCCGCCAGAAGACTTGCGAACCAGTCGTTGGCCGACTGCCACTCGCCCGGAATCGGCCCGAGGCGCGGGGGCGGGAGATTTGTTTCACCCCCCAACGACGTGAGCATGGCGTGCGTTTTGACGCGTTTTTGCAGTGTCCAGACGGTGTTTGCGCCCCGATTCGCGATATTGACGGCACGGTTTTGTTCCAAGACGCGATTGACCAGTCGGACGAGACCGGCGATACCGACAATCCAGACGATGCATGCGACGATCCAGTCGCGGCGGCGCGGACGCCACCAACCGTCGGGACGGGCGGGACGGAACGCCAGAAAGAGCCAGTAGGCCGTCAAGCCGATCGTCAAGACGGAAACGGCCAGTGCGAAGAACTGGAACGCCGGTGGCGCGAACGGGCCGGTTGTGGCCGGCACGCCGAGAATGAACCACAGGAGAAGAAAAGGATAGAGTATCAACAACCACGGACCGGCCGAGTGGGACATCCGTTTCATGGCCATCTGTTTCGTCGTTGTTTGTTTCATGATGGTTGGTGAAAGTCGAGGGTCGTTGGTTTGTTTGTTTCTTCGACTGCGTTTCCGTTGGCGGTCATTCAATCGCACCGTGCATTATTTTAACGATCGTTTTGCCGCAATCGTCGGCGGTTCCCGCGGTCACGCCAACCGTCGCACACGGTCCCGCGGTTCGGCCCATGATCGTTGTAGCCTTTCCGCAAATGCCTTGACCGTGGCTGCTTCCGGCTCCTTGAATCTCTCCCGCGCTTGTCGCCGCGCGGTCGGTAACGCCGCGCGCTGCTTCGGCGGCAGCTTCTTCTCCGCCGACGGTTCTTCGTCGAGCAGCAGCGTGGCCGGGCACGGGTCGGCCAGGTCGTGCGCGTCCCGGAACTCCGCTGCGAGCCGCCGGTAGCCCATCAGAGCGGCGTAGTGCTTCATCAGCGCGGGGCAGTTGTCGGCGATCCAGCCGCGGAGTCCCGCCTTGCGGCCGACGATTTCGCCGTTTTCGTCGCGCACGAGCGAACTGTCCACCGACGCCTCCGCATCCAGCAGCATCGACCCGAGACGGATCTTTTCCTCCACGCGCCCGCGTCCGCGGGCTTTCTCGAATTGCTCGTAGACCGCTTCGGCGGTCGGCGGTTCGTGGACCGAGAACGAACAGAGCCGCCGGATGGGCGCGCCGCGGCGCGCGGGATTGGCCGCAAGGAGGTTCCGTGGCGGGGTGCGACACCCCGCCACCGAGCGCTCCAGTGCGGTGAACCACGCGTGCCAGGCGTCGTCGCGGCGCTGGCGGGCGCGTTCGCGACGGGCGGCCGAACAGGGGGCGTCGGAAAGAGTTTCGCGTTCCTCTTCGCGGGCGGCGCGTTCGCGGGCGAGCTCGCGCAAGGCTCGCCGCCAGACGGACGGTGCGGCACCACGCAGTTCGCACAATCGCGCCGTACAGTATTTTGCAAACTCGCGGTCGATTTGCGCGGCGCGGCGGTAGGCGGCCTGGCGGGCGGCCTTCCAGCCGGCTTCGGCGCCCTTGGCGGCGAAGAAGACGACCGCAAAGGGGACGGCGGCGGACGCGTAGGCTGTCAAGGCCCAGAACGAAAGGGCGAATCCGATGTAGGGGCGCATGGGGATGGATGCGGATGCGGGGTGAAAAGAGGGAAGGCCGGCGAGTTGGTTCGGACGGCCGGGGACGGGAAATCGGACGGATGGCAGGGGTGGAAACGCAGCCGGTTAGTGGAAACGGAAGGGCATTCTACGGCAAGGGAAACGGAAAAGCAAGGAAAATCATCCACGGTGCGATTGTGTGACGACAGGGATTTCGGCCGAGAAGTGTCGGGGAGTCGCGACGGAACGACTTCAGAGAGTCACGACGGCGAAAGATTCGCCGTCGAAGACGCCGAAGAAGAGAAGCTCGGCGCGGGCGGCGAGGGCCGAGAGGTCGGCGGGGTCAGGCGAGGCCGGTGTGGCGAAGGAGGGCGGCGGGGTCGGGGTCGCGGCCGCGGAAGTCGCGGAAGACGTCCGCCGGGGCGCGGGAGCCGCCGAGGGCCAGGATCGTGGCGGCGTAGCGGCGGCCGGTCGCGGCGCGCGCGGCGGGGTCGCCGAGGCCCGCGTCCTCGAACGCGCCGAAGGCGTCGTGCGCGAGGATGTCCGCCCACATGTAGCTGTAGTAGCCGGCGGCGTAGCCGCCCGAGAAGACGTGCGTGAAGGCGTCGAGGAACCGGTCCTCCGGGATGGGCGGCAGCACGGCGAAGCGGTCGAACGCGGCGCGTTGCGCGGCGGCGGCGTCCGGCAGGGCGGGGCAGGGGACCTTCTCGTGCAGGTCCATGTCCATGAGCGCGAAGGAGAGCTGCCGCATGGTCGCCCGGCCGGTGCCGAAGGTGGCGGCGCCGCGGACGCGGGCGATGAGGTCGTCCGGCATCGGTTCGCCCGTGTCGACGTGGCGAGAGAGGGCGCGCAGGGGGCCGGGCTCGCGGCACCAGTTCTCCATGAACTGCGAGGCGAGCTCGACGGCGTCCCATTCGACGTTGTTGATGCCCGAGCACTCCGGGTCGTCCACGCGCGTGAGCATGCCCTGCAACGCATGGCCGAACTCGTGGAACACGGTCTCGACGTCGTAGAGCGTCATGAGCGACGGCCTGCCGCCGGCGGGCGGCGCCTGGTTGCAGCACAGCAGCGCGAGCGGGAGCACGAGCAAGCCGTCCGGGCGGCGCTCGCGGGAGCGGAGTTCGTCCATCCACGCGCCGCCGCGCTTGGTGGCGGGGCGCGAATAGGGGTCGAGGTAGAAGTGCGCGACGGGTGCGCCGTCCTCGCCGCGGACGCGGAAGAAGCGCACGTCGGGATGCCAGATGGGCGCCTCGCCGTCCGCGGGCTCGACCGTCACGCCGAAGAGCTCGCGCGCGAGGCCGAAGAGCCCTTCGAGGACGCGCGGGAACGGGAAGTAGGGGCGGAGCGTCTCGGGCGAGTAGCCGTGGAGCGCCTCGAGCTGGCGGCGCGACCAGTAGGCCAGGTCCCACGGCGCCAGGTCGCCGGCGAAGCCGTTCTCCGCGGCGAAGGCGCGCAGCGAGGCGAGCTCGGCGCGGCCCTTGGCGAGGGCGGGGCCGCCGATGCGGTCGATCATCGCGTAGACGGCTTCCGGCGCCTTGGCCATGCGCGAGTCGAGCGCGAGCCGCGCGTAGGTCGGGAAGCCGAGCAGCGCGGCCTGTTCGCGGCGCAGGGCGAGGATCTCCTCCAGCACCGGGCCGTTGTCGAGCGGCGGCGCGGAGGCGCGGGAGACGAGGGCGCGGTAGACCTTTTCGCGCAGGTCCCGGCGCTCCGCGTACTGCAGGAACGGGCCACTGACGGCGTTCTCGAGCGTGACGCGCCACGGGCCGTTTTCCGCGGTCGCGCCGGCCTCGCCGGCGTCGCGCGCGGAGGCGGCGAGGAGCTCGCGGACGGAGAGCGGGAGGCCCGCGGCCTCGTCCTCCGAGCGGAGGACGAGCGAAAAGGCCTTGGTCGCGTCGAGCGTGTTGTTGGCAAACTTGGTGGAGAGCTCGGAGAGGCGCGTGGCAGCGGCTACGAAGCGTTCGCGTGCCGCGCCTTCGAGGGCGACGCCGGCGTCGCGCGCGTCGCGCAGACCGGCCTCGACGACGCGCCGCCGGCCCTCGGGCATCGCGCCGAAGC
>JAFPUX010000003.1 GCA_017413145.1 Kiritimatiellia bacterium
CGGCGGCCATCATGGCGGCGACGCCGCCCGTGCCGAGCAGCAGCACGCGCGCGCCGCGGAGCGGAAGGCCGGCGGCGAGGAACCCCGCCACGTCCGTGTTGTAGCCGCGGCCCGCGCAGACCGTGTTCGCGGCGCCGCAGCGGCGCGCGGCGTCCGAGAGGCCGGCGAGGAACGGCAGGATCGCCTTCTTGTGCGGAATCGTCGCGTTGAAGCCGTCGTAGCCGCGCAGCAGCGACGGCATGCGCGCGGGCAGGTCCTCCGGCGCGACGTCGAGCATTTCGTAGACGCCGTCGATCCCCGCAGCGCGCAGGATCGCGTCGTGGATCTCGCGGGACAGGCTGTGCCCGAGCGGGTGTCCGATGAGGGCGAAGCGCTTCACGGTCGCGTGGTCGAATAGTCGAATGGTCGAATGGTCGAATGGTCGGCGCGCTAGGCGCCGAAGGGCTCGGGCGCGAAGAGGGCGTCGGGCGAGGCGGTCCAGCGGTGCAGGATGCGCAGCGTCGTGCGCCACGAATCCGGATGCGTGCAGTCGGGCCACTTTTTGTCGAGGAACGCGAGGAGCCGCTTCGCTTCCTCGAACGCGGCGTCGCGGTCGACGGGCACGGGCTCCGCGCCGTAGCGGCGCAGGAAGTTGCCGCGGAGCGCCGCTTCGCGCGCGGCGGGGGAGAGCTCCATCGGGCGGAAGCGGTGCACGTCGTCGCCGCACCGGACTTTGAACGTGGCGGGGTCTTCGCCGAGGAGCGAGCGGTCCATGTCGTAGGCCCAGCGGAACGGTTCGTCGTAGGACGCGAGGTCGGACGACGCGTGCCAGTTGGAGTTGTCCGTTCCGAAGTAGAAGCGGTCGGGATGGCGTTCGAACACGTCGTGCCAGCGGTCGTGGAAGCGCGTGAAGCCGATGTTCATCTCCCAGCCGGGCGTGAGGTCGAGGCCGAGGTTCGGGTAGGCCTCGAGGAGTCGCTCCGCCTCGTCGGGGTCTTCGCCGAGGAAGAAGACGTGCGCGAAGTTGACGGCGAGCGCGGGGTGCTTCTTCAGGACGTTCTCCGCCTCGGCGCGGACCTGCGCGAGCGTCGGGAACGTTTCGTCGTAGAGCCAGCCGTTCGCCCTCGCGTCGGGGCGCGCGTTGTCGAGGTCCCAGAAGTCGGCGGGGTCGCCGACGTGGAAGACGAGCGGCTTGCCGCGCTCCTCGAGGACGGAATAGAACGGGTCGAGCACGGGCGCGTCGAGCGCGAAACCGCAGCGCTTGCGCAGGCCGGGCTTGCCCTGGAGGCTCTTGAAGCCGTCGTAGCCCATGTCGAGCGCGCGGCGCGCCTGGTCGGCGAAGTCCTCCGCGGACGAGGGCGCGGCATTGTCGCCGAGGTGGAGGCCGGCGAAGGCGTAGACCTTGCGCGCGGGGTTTTCCGCGTTGAGCACGGCCTTCACGCCGAGGCAGCGCAGGTTCGAGCCGTCGTCGCGCCACCACGGGATCTCGGTCGTCGCGGGGAGGGCCATCAGCCCGACGCGTTCGACGCCGAACCATTCCATGTAGCCGCGCACCGCCTGGAGGTTCCAGGCGAAGGTGCGCCCGCGGTAGAGGTGCATGTGCGCGTCGCAGGCGGCGATCGCGTTCCAGTCGGGATGGGAATCGTTGTGCATGGCGGGGATTGTATCAAATCGCCCCCGCGTTTTCCAGCGCGCGGGCGCGTCATCCGAGGGCGGCGAGGGCGGCGCCGGCGAGGACGAACAGGAGCGCGATCGCCTTCTGGTGCAGCGCGAGGTCGCGGAAGAGGATGCCGCCGACGAAGAACGAGACGACGGAGCTCAAGCGCCGGAAGACGGAGACGAGCGAGATGTCCGCGTCCGGGATCGCGACGGCGCGAAAGTAGAGCGCGTCGGAGAGGACGAGCAGCGCTCCGACGACCGGGATCGACCAGCGCCACCGGAAGGGCGAGCGCTGCGACGCGGGCCAGGCCGCGCGCCGCGCGAGCCAGACGGCGCCGAAGAGCAGGACCAGCCCCGCGCTGAAGTGCAGCTGGACCGTCCGCGGAGGAAGACCGGCATGCGCGAGCAGGAACTTGTCGTAGAGGGCGGACGCCGCCCCGAGCAGCGTCCCGAGCACGACGAGACCCATCTCGCGGCTGCGCCACGGGAAGCCCTCCCGCGAGCCGAGAGCGGCCAGCAGGACGTAGCCCGCCACCATGAGCAGCATCCCGAGCGAGCGGACCGGGCCGGGCGTCTCGCCGTAGAGCGCGACCGCGCCGAGGAGCGTCCAGA
>JAFPUX010000240.1 GCA_017413145.1 Kiritimatiellia bacterium
ATCATGGCCGACCAGGACGGGTTCCTGCGGAGCGAGGGCTAACCGTATTTTCCGCTCGGCATCTACCACTGCCACACGTTCAACTGGGACCAGCCGATCGACGACACCGGCCTGCGCGCCCGCGACATGGGCTTCAACTGGATGCAGATGTGGGAGTGGGACTACCGCAACCACCTCTCGCTCGACCGCACGACGCTCGGCGAGTTCGTCGACAAGAAGCTCGCCGGCGCCGAGCGCGAGGCCGCGATCGACGCGCTCGTCGAGTCGAACAAGGTCAACCGCGCCGCGTTCGCGGGCGTCGCCATCTGCTTCGAGGGCTTCGGCGTCTGGGACCAGGTCATCTTCCGCCGCCCCGGCGAGGGCGGCAAGTACGACTTCGAGACGGACGAGCGGATCCGGCGCGAAATCGCGAACATCTCGGAAGATCCCGACCGGCTCGTCCGGATGTGGTACTTCTCCGACGAGGCCGGCGGCAACTTCCACCGGCAGCTCCGGCGCGCCGCGGACTACTACGCGACCATCGACAAGGCGGGCTTCCCCACGTTCAACCTCGGCAACCTCGCGGCCGTGACGGCGGGCGACGTCGGCGGCAACGACATCTACCTGCGCTACTACGGCGGCCTCGGCAGCGCGGCGCAGTTCGCCGACCGCGTGGACGACATGCGCCGCGAATATGCGCCGCTGCACCGCCGGCCGTTCATCGTGCCGCAGGCGTTCGGGCGGAGCGAGCACCAGTCCACCGAGACGCCCGAGTGGGTGCGCGTCGAGGCGTATCTCTCCTGCATCGGCGGCGCGAACGGCATCGGCTTCTACTGCTGGACGCAGACGGGAGACTGGAGCGGCTCGCAGAAGCAGGGCATGGGCTGGAACCCCGCCACGGCGCACGAGGTGCAGAAGCTCATCGCGGAAATCAAGGTCTTCCAAGGCGCGCTGATGTCCGGCGCCGAGACGCGCGCGCTGTCGAACGACGGCAACGTCCGCGCGCTCTTCTGCGGCGACGACGCCTCCGGCCGCTACCTTCTCGTCGCCAACACGTTCGAAGGTCCGGTCGACACGGAGATCGCGATTCCGGGCCTCGGCAAACGGGAGCTCGAGCCGCTCTTCGGCGCTCCGAAGCCCTCGCGGTCGGGCGAGACGTTGCGGCTCAAGCTCCCCCAGTGGGGCACCGCCGCCTGGCACGTGCGGTAGATCGGACCGCCCCGTCTTTCGCGCTTTCCTTCCGCCGCCGCCCGCGCTATACTCCGCCGCGATGAAACGCTCCCCCATGGACCGCGGCATCGGATGCACCGTCTGGGACGGCGAAGGCGCCGACGAGTGGCGCTTCCGCCCGGTCGCCGTGTTCCGCGGCGCCGCCGCGCGCAAGTACGACGCGCCGCGGCAGGGCGCGTTCGAGGGCGGCGCGGAGGGCGTCGTCGAGTTCGCGCCCGGCCGCAACTTCGAGACCGCGCTGCGCGACCTCGCGGGCTTCGGGCGCGCGTGGCTGCTCTTCGTCTTCGACCGGAACGCCGGCGCGTGGCGTCCCACCGCGCGTCCGCCCGTCGCGCCGGCGGAGGGACCGGAGCGCGTCGGCGTCTTCGCGACGCGCTCGCCCTACCGGCCGAACCCCATCGGCCTTTCGTGCGTGCGGATCCTCGGCGTCGAGGGGCTGCGCGTCCGCGTCGCGGAGGCGGACCTCCTGGACGGCACGCCCGTCCTCGACCTCAAGCCCTACGTCCCCGCGGCGGACGCCTTCCCGGACGCCCGAGCGGGCTGGGTCGAGCGCCAGGCGACGGAGCGCTGGACCGTCTCGGAGACCGCGGCGTTCCGCGAACAGGCCGCCGAGATCCTCGCGTGGCGGGGTCCCGACCTCGCCGCGACCGCGCGCCTGCAGCTCTCGCTCGACCCGTTCGACGGCTCCCGGAAGCGCGTCGCGCGGACGCCGGAGGGCGGCACGCTCTCGCTGCGGATGTTCCGCGTCGACTTCTCCGCCGATCCCGCCTCGCGCTCGATCGCCCTCCTTCGCGTCCGGTCCGGCTACACCCCCGCCGAACTGGCCGATTCCTCCGACCCCTACGGCGACAAGGCGCTCCACCGCCGCTTCGCGTCGCCCGCCCCGGCCGGCCCCGCCGCCGCCGGTCCGGGCGCATAGACCCGGGGCGCGGGCGCTACGCGAAGTGCGAGAGCGGCGCCTTGCCGATGGCGCGGACGTG